>JAJAYH010000202.1 GCA_026786325.1 Alkalinema sp. CAN_BIN05
ATCAAGCAAGGCTAGAACGAATTGTTGACTATCTCGCCCAATAACGCAAAAGAATCGAATTCCCGACGACTGTGATTGAACTCACCGCCATCAAGATACCTGCTTGTCCAGGGGTCAGAACGATTTTCCAGATCGGTAACAATAATCCGGCAGCAACTGGAATTGCAATGATGTTGTAAATCATTGCCCAACCTAGATTCACATAAATAGTTCTTAAGGTCATCCGGCTTAGGGTCAGCGCTGCCAGCACATCAGAAAGACGATCGCGCAACAAGACAATCCCAGCGGTTTCGGATGCAACGTCTGTTCCGCCTTTCAGTGCAATGCCCACATCGGCTTGAGCCAAGGCGATCGCGTCGTTAATCCCATCTCCCACCATGGCGACACAGTGACCGTTTTGCTGCAATTTGGCGATCGCGTCGGCTTTTTCTTGGGGCAGGACTTCGGCGATGATTTGGTTGTGGGGGATGCCGACTTGGATGGCGATCGATTTGGCCACAGAGAGCCGATCGCCCGTGAGCAGCATGACCCTCAGTCCTTGGTTTTGCAGCGCTTGAATAGTGTCGGAAGCTTCGGGACGTAGGGTGTCGGTGACGGTA
Organism: Alkalinema sp. CAN_BIN05; assembly: GCA_026786325.1. GTDB lineage: Bacteria > Cyanobacteriota > Cyanobacteriia > Leptolyngbyales > Leptolyngbyaceae > JAAFJU01. The sequence goes on from JAJAYH010000202.1 coordinate 600, forward strand.
ATTAAGCCGAGAAGTTGAAGGTCTTGGGCAACAAAAATTACAGATTTGCCATCTTTTCCAAGTTGCTCGGCTTGTTGAAGAATTGGCGGATCGATCGTAACGCCCGCTGCGATCAACCAAGCGCTTGTGCCTAGTTTGTAGGGCTAATTTTCTACCGTTGCCTGGACCCCACAGCCTGCAATAGTTTGGCTATCGTGCATTGAGAGTAGACCGAGCTTGGTGGTTTGAGCGGCGGTGAGAATGGCGAGGGCGAGGGGATGTTGGGTACCGGATTCGAGGGTGGCGGCGAGTTGGAGAAGACGATCGGGAGTTAGGTTTGGAGCGATCGGTAAAATATCTTGAACCTGCGGACAACCCATGGTGAGCGTGCCTGTTTTATCGAAAACCACCGTATCGAGCCGCTCTACCTGTTGCAATACATCGCCGCCCCGAATTAATAATCCTCGCTGTGCGCCTAGGCTGGACCCGACGATTAAGGCCGTAGGAGTCGCGAGACCGAGGGCACAGGGACAGGCGACGACCATTAGAGAAATGGCGAGTTTTAGACTCATTAACAGCGGGGATGGGGGGAGGCGATCGATTCCATGCATTCCGGGCATTCCAGCCATGTGGTCCATTCCAGACATCGCACTTTGACTGTCTATCAAGACCGATTGACCAAAACAATACCAACCCAAAAACGTCAATACCGATAGGGATATCACGATGTAGGTGAAATATCCGGCAATCCGATCGGCCAGTTGTTGCACAGGCGCACGGCGAGTTTGGGCATCTTCGACCCATTGAATAATTTTTGCAAGCTGGGTATTGCTGCTCAGTTGGGTGATTTCTAGGGTAATTAAGCCCGATCGATTTAGGGTTCCGGCAGTTAGTTTGTCACCGATGGTTTTTTCAACTGGAATCGCTTCTCCAGTCAACATCGATTCGTCAATGGTGCTGTTTCCGGAGACTAAAATGCCATCAACCGGAATCTGTTCTCCCGGCAAAACCTGCACCCATTCCCCAAGCCGCAAATGTTCCACCGGAATCACGATCGCCTCGCTAGGATTCGGGTTTGGATTCAGATCGCTGAGGGTCTTCTCGTCACTCGCGATCGTAGTGTCGATCGTAGTGTTGCGAACGAGCCGTGCCGTCTGGGGCTGGAGTGAAATCAAGGCTTGAAACGATGACAAGGCTTCACGTCTGGCCCAAGCTTCCAACGATCGTCCAAGCAAAATAAACCCAATTAACATTACTGGCTCATCAAAAAAGCACTCCCAACCGATCGCGGGATAGATCAAGGCCACCAAGCTGGTTCCAAAGGCGAGGAGTGATCCTAGGGCGATCAATGTATTCATGTTGGGTGAATTTTTGAGCAACCCCTTTAGGCCATCGCGCAAAATTTCCCGTCCCGGAATAAATAACGCTAGTCCCGCCAGCACTGCATGAAAGCCGTCGTTCCCCAATCCCGGCAACGGACGACCGATGGCATGGCCCAAATGTCCGGCGCTGGAAACTAGAACTAAGATGAGTGCGATCGCGAGACGTTGGCGTTGTTTTGAGGCTTGTTCCGTACGGCGTTGGGTCAGGGCGGCGAGTTGGTCGGTGCGACGTTGGCCGATTTGATGCGATCGGGCGGTGGTGGGAAATCCGGCTTGGGTGAGGGCGGTGGTCAGGACTTCGGCGGTGAGGGTGGGAAGAGCGGTGACGGTGGCGACTTCGGTGATCAGATTAACGACAGCATCCTGAACCCCAACTTGTTGTTTGAGTTTACGAGTGACAGCGCTGACGCATCCTGCACACATCATGCCGCCGACATCGAGGGTGATTGTTTCGGTGGGAATGGTGGGGAGCGATCGGTCAGCGGTGGCAATCATGGCGACTTGAATATGGGGGACTGGAGGGCGTTAATTAGTCGTCTGAATCGATTGACGATCGATTTTTTGGTTTAAATAATCCTAGTTTCCAAGCGGCAAAAAGGGCGATCGGTCCAGCAGCGATCGGGCCACTCAACGCAGGATCTATGTTCAGTGTAGAAAATGTATTGAAATAGGCCATGCCAATGCAAAAACAAATCGTAAAATTACCGATTTGCTTCGGATTTACGTTGGGCGGTTTGGGTTCGGTCATGGTGTTCCACGAATCTGGGATTAAAATCCCAGCCTAATAG
>JAJAYH010000203.1 GCA_026786325.1 Alkalinema sp. CAN_BIN05
CCAGAGACGGAGTTCCAAAACCGATCGCAACAGTACGAAACTATTGCCTTTGACCCGAAGGATGGATTGGCTCAGGAATGGCATTTGGTGGTGATAGGTAAAAACAATGCGTCCTGTTTGATTTGTCGGGAACGCCTGGGTGATGAGAGTAATCAAGGTGTATTGCATGTGGATCAAGGTCGGCGGTTTGAGGGGATTTGGACCTTCGATCGTGAAATCGTCAATAAGTCGGCTGAATTGCTGCTTCAACGAATTTTAAGTTATCGACCGGAACTAGCCAGCAAAGTCGGAAAAGCGCTGGCAAAGTTGAACCGCGAGACCCTCAAGGGATTCAAACCGTCTGTGGCGGATCCGTTTTCAGAACGACTTGTGACGTATTTGCAGGCGGGGCAGTACAAGCTCTCGAAGGCATACCGATCGATCGCGGAGGGCGAACGTAAGGAACGCTTACAAAATTTGATGACAACGGCGATTCGGGAGTCGTTGGATCCTGAAGAGGTGCTTCAGGTCGGGACACAAGAATTGGGGCAGGTGCTGAAGCCGTCGCGCTGTTTGATTTACCGAGCGAGAGCGGGAAATGCTGTGGTGAAGCTGAGTCATGAATTTTTGGCAATGACGAATGATGTGCCGCAGCGGGATGACGATCGGATTGATGATCAGTCGATTCCGTCGCTGTTGGGCATGAGTTGGAATCTGGCATCCAATCCCTTTTTTCAACAAATTGTCACGACGCAGACGTTGGTGTTTGTGCCCGATTTGGCGCAATACCTGAAGGATACTCGGCTTGATTCTGAGTCTTTGCGCACCCTTCAGAGCTTATCGACCACGGGCAAGATTTGCAGTTGGTTAATGGTTCCGGTGATTCACCAAAATCGGCTTTTGGGCGTAATTGAACTTCACTACCATCAGCCTCGGCATTTAAATGAAAGTGAACTGGACTTGGTAAATGCGATCGCAAATCAAGTTGGAACAGCATTAATTCAGGCTGAGTCCTTTGCGAATTTAGAAGATCTCAATCAACAGCTTGAAGCCCTCGAACGCACGCGCAGTAATCTGATTGCGATTACGGGACATGAGTTGAGGACACCGCTTTCGACAATTCAGGTGTGTTTGGAAAGTTTGGCTACGGAGCCAGATATGCCGCAGGAATTGCGTCAGGTGATGTTGGATGCGGCGATGGAAGATGCGCATCGAATGCGGAAACTGATTCAGGACTTTTTGACGTTATCTCGTTTGGAAAGTGGTCGCGTGGAGTGGCGGGTGGAGGCGCAGCCTTTGCAAGAATGTATTGATTTGGCGCTGAGTAGTTTGCAAAGCCGTTATGGGATTAAGCTACCGAAAATAGCGGTGGAGATTCCAGATTTGTTACCGTTGGTGCGGGTGGATGGAGAGTGGCTGGTGGAGGTGCTTTCAAAGCTTTTGGACAATGCGTGCAAATTTACGGATGCAACCGGCCACATTCGCATTCGAGCTGTGCAATCGCCAAATGAATCTACCAGCCAGGGAATTCAACATATGTTGGAGGTGGTGTTGGCGGACACGGGCCGTGGAATTGATCCGGCTTCGTTAGAGTCGGTCTTTGAGCGGTTTTATCAGGAAGAGGGATCGCTGCGACGGAGTGTTGGTGGGACGGGCCTTGGTCTTGCTATTTGTCGGCAGATTGTGAATGGGTGGGGCGGACGGATTTGGGCAGAGTCGGAGGGAAAAAACCAGGGCAGTGAGTTTCACTTTACGATTCCGATCGTTGAGTTACATCGTTAATGAGCTTCAACGAATGTTTATAAATTGACAGTTTGTTATCAATATGCAAACATAGTAACTGAATTCTAGGTATTCGCAATGCATCTAATTTCTGCTGGAAAGCTCAAAGATGCTGCCAGTACCTATTCAGATGCGGCTGAAATAGTTAAAAACTTCATTAAAAAACTTGAATACTCTAACTAGCATAACGTCATAGAAGTACAGGCAGACTATAAGTCGGCTGAAGCAGTTGGTAATTTTACCGTTTTTAACATTAAGGGCAATCGCTATCGTCTTATTATGTCGATCGATTACGAAGGTCAGGTGGCCTATTTTAAATACTTCATCACCCATGCTGAATATGATAAGGAGGATTGGAAAAATGACCCTTACTATTAGTCGAGATAGCTACATTGACGTATTGAATCAGTATGAAATAATCCCTAAAATTATTGAGACGAATCTGGAGTATGAGCAGTTTTTGGCTGTGACTGAAAACTTGCTATCTAAACGACAACATCGTACTAAGGCTGAGAATGATCTATTTCATTTACTAGTAAAGCTGATTCGGGATTATGAGGAAAAGACATACTCCATTCAGGATTGGATACAAACTAAGCCCTATGAGTTTTTACAGCATTTAATGGAGGCACGGGAGATAAAACAAGTCGATTTAGTAGGGATTGTTAGTCCGTCAAGAGGTGTTGTGTCTGCTATTGTCAATGGCAAACGAGAAATCAGTAAAGCTCAAGCCAAAAAATTGGGTGAGTATTTTAATATATCACCCGCAGCTTTTATTTAAGCTAACTCACCTGAAACACCACTGCCGAATC
>JAJAYH010000204.1 GCA_026786325.1 Alkalinema sp. CAN_BIN05
GATAACCATTGCCCCAAGAGACAACAGTAAAACTCCCCAACCATAGTTCTTTGTCATAAATGATTCCCAAAACCTTTATTACATCAAGACACATCAACGATGAGAATTATGCCACGGAACGATCGCAGCACTCAAAGGATGCAACAAAACCATAGCAATAAAACCCATGAAATTGCGCCAAACTGACCCATTATTCGGTCGGAGGGGCAAACTCAATCACTGAACGCTTAATCTTGACATCGTAGCGATCGAAGAAATCATGCCCCAATAGGCCAATATCTGAATTCGGAGCCACCGTCACCGTCAGCTTCCGTGCAGGCATTCCACCCGTTGTCACGGATCCAACATTAGCCGTCAGAAAGCGCACACGAGATCCATCCGCAATAATCATCTGACGAGCACCTGTGGGTTTTAAGCCCAGAGCGATCGCCATTCGTTGCGTAATCAAGGTACTGCTCGCGCCCGTATCCAAGATCATTTCAAATTTTTTGCCATTAAACATCACATCAATTACAGGCGTGGAAGCTAGACGACGCTTGATGGGCACCCGATAAACCCCGTTTTTGGCTGTAGAGGTTCCAGACGTTGCACCCGTCGATTCTAACGGCATTTCACCACACAACGGACCCAATGACGTTTTTTTGCCCGAGGCCGTCACCATATAACAAGATTGCGCCGTCGTCTGACTCGTTGAACCCATTACGCCGACCATAGCGATCGTCATACCCAATGCGACCTTGAGCGCATATCCTCGATAAATCCGTTGCATCGCACTATCCTCCAACAGAACAACTCAAACTCTGTAATAGGATAATAGTTCCCAAAAAGAGCGCACTAGTTCAGAAACAGAAGATAATTCGTCTTTAAACAGAATTCCCGATCATCTATCTAGTAGGATGACCACAGGTTTATAATGAATTAAGAATCAATGGACGTAACTGGATTCGAACCAGTGACCCCTACAATGTCAATGTAGTACTCTAACCAACTGAGCTATACGTCCTTACTGAAAATTAGACTAGCACAGCCCCTTTGGAAAATGCAACCTAAAATCCGAAAATAGTCCACCCTGCATCCCCCCAAAGTCTTTCACCCAAACATCCGACCTAAGTATCTCAAGTCTCCCACCCGAACTTCGTAAACATCTTTGAAGAATCAATCCAGAGCGCCAAAGCATCGGTTAATAATAGCGATAGGCCATTATGTATTTCAGAGTATTCAGAGAACCACCATGACATTTCATCCTCATATTGCACCTGCGGCCCCACGGGAAGACTTCAGTGAATACGTTGCCCATCTGCAACTTCATATGGCCCTACAGACTCGAAAACTTGTTCCCAATATGCTTCATATGGCTCAGGGGAACGACAGCCTCGCTCAGCTTTTACAAGACACCCAAGCTCAAATCGAAAAACAAGTCTCGCGGCAGATTTTCTAGATATAATGTCTCGGGTGTACTTAATTATTGGGCTTTTTAAGCATGGCAGATCTCTCTCAGCTTCGTCCTCGTATCGAAGCCCTAGAATTAAAACGTTCTACGTTAGTATCACTGCTCGATAGTCCTGACCTCGGTACGATGCATGTGGATGTGACCCAAGCGATCCAGGAACTAGACGATTTGATTGAAGAATTTAAGCGGACGTTTGAGTTCTAGCAAATAAGCCCTAGCAAATAAGCCCTAGTGAATTAGAGTCCCCGTGCTGCCATGACCATGCCTCGAAAAAATATTTGGTACGAACGTCTTATGGTCTCGATCGCTATGGTCAATCTCGGCATTGTGGGATTTGATACTAGCTATGTGGCGCTGAGAGATTTTTGGATGCGGGGCGGTATTTCTATTGGGCCACTCACATTTCAAGTGCCTGTTCCGCCTATTGTGCAATGGTATGACCCAATTAAGGGCATTGAGCCGCACCGGGATTCTGAACAATATCTGAAATTAGTTCAAGATCTGGAAGCAAAACTTATTCAATCTGACATTGATTCACCAGAGAGTTTGACCGCACTGAACGATCTACGGGACGAGAGTTCCAAGATGATTGATGGCAATTGGTTTGCAGTAGCGGGGAAGACGGGAAATCTCGAAAAAATTAAAAATCGAATGCGCGATCGGATTGGGATGAAGTCCTCACGGAAATCCTTTGAGATATTCTGGGATAAGGACCATCTAAAAAGCAAGGGTGTCACTCAGGAACTCACTTTTTTTAATGAAAAAATCAAACCCTTACTTTCAACAAATTACTATCGCACGACTGGGGAGAATGGTTTACCGACGGATAATTTTTGGGTCATTGATTCCCCGTTTGTTTTATTATTTGGGGCTGAGTTTTTAGCTCGTACATTTTACTTAACGCGCCGCCATCGCGATCGTAGTCTTAAGTGGCCCGATGCCATGCTTTGGCGATGGTATGACGTATTATTTTTAATTCCAATATGGCAATGGTTGCGAATTATTCCGGTGGTCATTCGACTGGATCAAGCTAATTTAATTCAGCTCGATCGGATTCGAGATCAAGCGACTCAAGGGTTTGTGAGCAACATTGCGGAAGAATTGACAGAAGCGGTTTTAGTACAATCAATCAATCGGCTCCAGAGTGATATCTCCACAGGAACGGTGACACGCTGGGCGATGAATACTCTCAATCGACCGTATCAAGATATTAATCAACGAGATGAGGTTAGAGAAATTATCGATCGGATGTTGAAAATTACGGTTAATCAAGCATTGCCTCAGGTTAAACCAGAACTTGAAGCCGTGATTCGTCATGTAATGGAAGGAGTATTGGAACAGTCTCCTATTTATAAAGGATTTAAATCAATTCCGTTAATGGGTGTAGTTCCGAGTCAATTGAATGAGCAATTGATTTCAAGTGTGACATCGGGCGCTTATGATGCGCTGAGTCAGGCGCTAGACGATAAAGTAGCGGGAGAGTTGATCAACCAGTTTGTGAAAAATTTTGGACGTGCAGTAATTGAGGGACTTCAGGACGGTGATTCACTAGATGAGTTACAAAGCTTGCTGAGCGACCTAATGGAAGAAGTCAAAGTTAACTACATTCAGCACCTCGAATCTCCCATGAATACCTTACCTGCGGTACAAGGCTAATCAATCATCCAGTCTTCGATCGTAATTCCTTCATCTCCAAAAATATCCTGTAATAATTCCATACTTTCATCGAAGAGTAGGGATTTCAGATCTCTCATGGCTTCATTTTGAGCAATTTTTAGTAAGATTGCATCAAGTTCAGCTTCCATAATTCAGCCCGTTCCATTTAATTCAAATCGTAAATTCAAATCACAGAAAATCGTCGTAAATTGAAGGATTTTGCTGTGATATTTGTTTCTTCTATGAATGAGCGGAGTAGTCCGGAAGATAAAGCGAAACTTCATCTATATGAATATTTATGCTCAAAAATTTATACTGACAAAACAAATTTAAATCAAGCCATTTAAGCCAATTTATGGCCTTTCCTAACCATTGGAAAGCCATTGTTGTAAATCTGGTAAGCCAGTAAAATCAAGTAACGCTTCGCCCAGTAGTTCGAGTTGTTCTATTGAAAGCGCCTCGACTTGCGATCGCACTTGCAATGGGAACTCTCCAACGCGACGCACGAGTTGACGGAGGATGAGCGATCGTTCCCGCTCAATCCCTTGCTCAATCCCTTGCTCGATCCCTTGCTCTGTTGTCTCGCGTTCCCAAACTGCATAGGCTTCAGAAAGTACCATCAGTGTCTCCTGTCTACTAAATTCTGCAAAGTCATCTGCTGTAATTGTAACTCTCCAGCTTGTCAGGAGTTGGAGAATTCCATTGCGGCGGGGATGGTTTCTGGGTAACGCCAGAACTTCCCGCACTGCGTGTTCTAGAGTTTTATCCCGACCGAGAATTCTTAGCCATAACGTTTCCTGAGTGACTGGAAGTTGGTCTATGGCTACTATTTGAGTATTTAAGGCTTCGGCCATTTGATACATGCCCGGAAGCCAGTCTAATGATTCTTCTGCTTTGAATATTTGAATAATCGGCTGGGTGGTGGTTGCGGCTAGAATCCAAAGCTTGGGCATTTCGTTGGCCTTGAAGGTTCGACCTGCTTTTCGCTGTTCTTCTTCCTGAACCCACAGCAATTTCATTAGACATGTTTTTACTTCGCGGCGGGTTGGGCAATTGTGAAAGGCTTCGAGTAGAGATGCGACTTGAACCATCCGTCCTAGAATGCCTAAATCATCAGATTCCATAGGAACCGGACGATCGGGGACAAACCAGACATCTACGAATTTTGATTCGCCGGGGATTTCGTATTGCCGCTCGACTTTACCGAATGGTGATAGAAATTCCTCTAAATGTTGTTTGGCCAATTGGTCAAAGGGCGCTTGGGTCATGACGATCGGTTGATTTAACGTTAACCATTAATTTGCAAATTCAATTGGATTCTGATCGCGCCGATCGCGAATAGGAATGGGAGTTGATTGCCGATCGCTGAGCAATGCTGCTGTTTGTTCTAGGGATTCTCTAAGACGTTTGGCTGCGTGAATTGACATATCGCGGGGGACATTTATGCGATCGCGTAAATACCGTAATCCGACTTCCGCACCTGACTGCGGCTGACAAACGGCTCCTGTCATCAAATGAGTTAAGGCACAGCGCAAGGCTTGATCAAATAATTCATCGGATACGGGATTGACTCGAATGATATTGCGGCGATGTTTGATCACCCGATGGAGCGCTTCTCTACGTGAGGATTCAGGTTCGGGATAGGTGACATCGGGAAGACCTTGCCAGGGACCACGATCGACCCGTAATTTGTTTTCTAGCATTTGGGGTTCGCCATTTTCCCAACATCCACCCATTTGCGGCGGAAGGTCATGGGCATGGGTATGAAAGTCGCTCTGGGTACCGCGATAGGTGCTGCGGGTTTCCATTGCATCAAAC
>JAJAYH010000205.1 GCA_026786325.1 Alkalinema sp. CAN_BIN05
ACCTTCCGAAAAGCATCCTGCACCCTTTGCAATTCGATCGGGACATCATTCATTTTCCTATCCCCCGATCGTCGCCGCGTCAAACTTTTGCCAATCTTTCTGTACCTTAAACAGCACTTCACGAAATGGAATTTGTTTAGTATCCAGCGACTTCAATAACGGCAGCAAAGTTGTCAAATTACCAAACGTCATCATGGCATCCACCCAATCAAGAAACTCACTCGTCCCCGGATTTTTATACAGCTCCCCCGATTCCCGAAGCCGTAAAAATCGATCGATCGCGGCATTCACAAAATCAGTTTTAAGTTGAGTCTTTGCTGTTGTAGATTCCGTACTCACGGTGATGGCTTCTCCATAATGCGCTTCCACAATTTTCTGTAATCCAGTGCGATCGGGAAACTTCATATAGTAGTAAACGCAACGCCGCAAAAATGGTAATGGCAGATAACCTTTTTCACGATTACTGGTAATAATCACGATCGGCGGATTTAGTGCTGGACCAACTTGTTTTAGTTTTCCATTCTCAAGCCCAGCCTCAGGAATCTCAAATGTCCAAGGATCATCCAAAACCGTCAGCAGATCATTCGGGAAATCTAAATCTGCCTTATCAATCTCATCAATCAACACAACAGCCGGACGATCGCCCGAATCAAATGCTTTCCCTAATGCTCCATAGCGCAAATAATCCTCCGAATTACTTGGATCTCGTCCCAAATCAATCATATTATTAGAGTCTTTTTGAGCAACCTGAACATCATGCAATCGTAACAGCGCATCATATTCATACAGTCCCTCCTTCGCCAAACTCGTCGATCGAATATCCCACCGATGAAGCACCAACCCCAGTTCATGCGCGATCGCCGTTGCTAGCCGAGTTTTCCCGCACCCCGCCTCGCCCTCCAACAACAAAGGACGACCCAAATAAATTGCCAAATTAATCGCCTGTTTCAGCTCATCATCATCTGCCACATAAGCCTCAACCTCACTGGGAGACTCAGGATGAGCATCCTTCGGACGTTTGGTCGCATCGCCCGTAAACTTGTACTTCGATCGTTCTTTCCGTTGATTTCGATTATTCATTGCCATGCACCTCTTAACTTTAAGATTACTAGTTTTAACTCGCCAATTTTTCTAGTTCCTGCAAAAGCTCTCGTTCTGAGGCAAGAGGCATTCCTTGGGAAATCTCAAAAATATCTTTGGGAATTTTCTCAAGTTGATTGTCTGAAAGGGGAAGGACTGAAAAGATCTTCATCCAACCTCGAATCTCATCCACCTTCCATTTCTCATTAGGTAAAGCGATGAACTTATCTGGATATGGCTTGGCTACCTTACAAGTGAATTCATCTGAAAAGGCTTTATCAACACCTGATTTCAAGGTCACAATACCGATAAATACTGCCGATGAATTTTGCGATCGGAATTCCGACATTCTCTCCAACAACCTCCCCCAGAATTTCTGGAGAAACCAACGCAAAAAGCCATTCTCCCCATCCAAGGCTGGTAAATTAACTTCTAGAAAGAAGACATTACAGCCTTTCAATCCAACCTTAATTTTATCGAGAATCCGATCGACCGAAATCTCCTGAGATGATGAGAACTCGATCGCAAGCTGTTCTCCCAAATTCATCAGGAAATCGATTTCAGTGAGCGTATCATATTGAAGTCCAACTTGATAAGGTTGAGAAAATCGTCCAATTTCTGAACTATCGATCGATTTCTTTAGATGTTCAATATATCGTTTACCTAAAAATGCATCATTCTTTTGAAATAAAAACAAAGGTGAACCAGACCTGCTGTCTTTGATTTTCTCAAGAATTTTAGAAGTCCCTTTTTTAGCTGTTTTATGATCAAGTTTATATAGATCCTGATTCCAACGATCGGTGATGTGACGGAACTCCGTGGCCTCTGAAGCTGATTTATTTTCAACACTCTTCCGAGAATCAATCTCAACAGTTATTTGATTTAACCAATCTAAATCTTTATCGTCTTGAGTGGTTTTATTCTGTTGATTGGATTGCGGAGGAAATATAATTGGTTGAAGTCGATGCCATTCGCTTTCAATCGCAGTCTTACCAAAGTCAAAAGCCCAGTGATAACTCTTCCCCGCCGCAACTCCCTTATAAAAGCCCACCGCAAATGATTTTGCATATCGATCGCCAATAGATTGACTCATCCCAATCACACAAGAAACTTGCTGATAAATTTCTTCAGCTAATTCTTCAGTTTCACAAGCATTAAGGACGACGCACTCTACCTGCTTGAATTGTTTAAACAATTCAAGCAGGCGATTTCCTGTCACGGGTTGTCCGTTCCCTGCATCATCCTCTAAAATTAGACCCAACTTTCCCTTTCCATGTCCCACGAAATGAACAATGTGAGGCTCATAACGTAATAGCTCATCCATCAAATCAGTCCATCGAGTTGCTAAGGAAGGTTTAACTTTGAACTGCTCGTTGCAAACACCATCAATCTCCTTGATTTCCCGATCAAACCGTAATCTAGCTTCATCGCTCGGATTCGCAGCCACAATCAAAATTGTCTTAGTCATAAGTCTATTAAGAAGCTCAGGAAAATCAAAATAATTCATAGTCCCCCTTCACAAGGGGGATTTAGGGGGATCGGGCCTATCCGACAACGGATCTACTTCTCGCTCTCACGAAGAATTTCCACAATCTGCGCGGTCGTCGGATTTTCCAGCTTAACCCTCTTCCCATCCATCACAATCAACGCAGACTTAACAGGCGGCGACACAAAATCCCGCACATGTTCGGCAGCACCCACGACCTTACCGGTTGCATCGGCTCCAGCCGTAATCAACTTCAACAGCAACAGAACGCGGATAACATTTTCTTTCTCACCCCGCACCACCTCATCCGGCATCACCTCGTAACTCACCTCATAACCGGGCAACCCCACCAACGCCTCAGCAAAAGCGATCGCACTTGTCCCTTCCAGAGAAATTTGAATTTGGCTCATCTTCGCTCACCGAGTACTGATTTAACACAGTACTAATCATACCCAATTTCTCTCTTCCAGAAGGAACATTCTCACGATCGCAACAAACATCCTCACCAAGACTTAACTAACCGATTACAACAATTACGCGGCAGCATCATTAGGCAGTGCAGCATTAACAGCGGCGGCATTGACAATAGACAGCAGAGGTGCGAGTTGTTCTTGTCCGCTGGTTGCTAAATCGCTGTGACAGAGAACTATCCGATCGCCCGATCGTTCCAATAAATCCCGCACAATCCGAATCAGTCGCTGTTCGTTCATTTTCAATGTATCTTTTGTGCCCAAGTGAGTGCCGGACTAATTGCTTAAAAATAACGGTGACGCAAACAGCGCATCCATGCCCGTCAACCAGCGACTTCCCCAAGTATCAAACCAAAAATGGTCTTTTCAATATTCACTGGCACATCTAGGTTCATCTCCCTGCACTTAGAACCTGTGATGCCGTCAGATTTAACGCTGAGAATGTGGGAGAAACGATAGCATCATCCCCCATGAAAGTCTCGAACTGGTAAGCCGCATCTGTCAAGGTTCCAATTTTGACCCAATTACGATCAGGGTCAATAATCCACATTTCAGGAATACCACGATCGGCATACTCACGGGGTTTATTTTCGTAGTCTCTCTTACGAGACGTTGAATCTGTCAAAGTACTAGAGGCAACTTCTACTACCAATAAGGGCGATGGCAATCCGAGATAAAGAATTTTATCATCCCCGGTGAGGGCCGCATCTGACTCAACGGTATGAACGATTAAATCGGGTTGTCTACAGGTCGCAGAGCTTGATCTAACTTCAATTTGATGACCGATCGCTAAAAGCTGTTCAGCAATTCCTAGACGATAGAAGAGAAAAAGCAGCATCACGGCAATCCGACAATTTAAAGGATGTTCACCACTCATATCTACTAAAACCCCATCCTCAAGCTCATACCAGGTATCGGTGTCATGGTCATAGTCCAAATATTCCTGCAAGGTCATCTGCCCTTGAATATTGGTCGGTCTGCCATCGGTTGCAACTGTCATTCGATCGCCCTCCGGTTTAGGTCACTTCTGTATCATATCGCCCCATAGACAGGTTCAGCATTGACAGCAGCGGCGTTGACAATAGACAGCAGCGGTCCGAGTTGTTCTTGTCCGCTGGTTGCCAAATCGCTGTGACAGAGAATAATCCGATCGCCCGATCGTTCCAATAAATCCCGTACAATCCGAATCAGTCGCTGTTCGTTCATTTTCAACGTATCTTTTGTTTCCCATTGAGTGCCGGACCAATTGCTTAAAAACAACGGTGACGCAAACAGAACATCCACGCCCGTCAACCAGCGACTTCCCCCAGCATCAAACCAAAATTGCCAGGAATGGGATTCTCGGTTCAAACGGTATTGAAACACCGACGCGATCGTAACGGCATCCTGCGCATTGCCGATCGCCTGGACTGGGTAAGGGTTTGCAGTGACGGCCCCCGATCGTAGAAGTTGAATGAACGATCGGACCGACTGATCGGCTGCAATGAAATCGCCTTTAATTTTGTCAGATTTATGAATTCGAGTTTCTACTTCCCAGTAATGCTGCGCGGTGTCAAGTAATTCCCGAAGACTGGCGACCTGTTCAAAGGGCAAATGAACACCACCGAGAAAGAATTTTTGAATTGCCCGATCGAGCAGAACAATCGGATTGGCCAACAGATGGGCGGCTAGTTGTTCTTGCTGCGTCGCAATCCAAGCAATCAAATCCTCATAGGCCGTCATTCCGTCATACC
>JAJAYH010000206.1 GCA_026786325.1 Alkalinema sp. CAN_BIN05
CGTTCACACTGAGAAACTTTAATGCCGCTGAAGTTGCAGAATTGTACATGCAGCATACTCAAGAAACAGGTCAAATCTTTACGTCTGAAGCGGTTCAATTAGCCTTTGATTTAACGCAGGGGCAACCGTGGTTGGTGAATGCTTTAGCGAAAGAAGTCGTTGAAGAACAGGTGATAGATCCGACTATTTCTATTACACCTGAACACATTGAAATTGCCAAGGAAATCTTAATTCGACGTAAAGATACCCATTTAGATAGTTTGGCTGAACGGTTAAGAGAAAATCGCGTCAAAGCTATTCTAGAGCCAATGTTAGCTGGTTCTGAACTTTCTGATTCGGCGAGTGATGATATTCAATTTTTACTGGATTTAGGACTCTGTATCATTGCTCCCGAAGGTGGATTAACGATCGCAAATCCTATTTATCGCGAAATTCTCCCCAGAGTGTTGACCATAACTCCCATGGCTTCGATGCCACAAATTTCTCCTAGTTGGCTGACTGCAACGGGTGAATTAGATATTGATGCATTAAAAGATTCATTTATGAGTTTTTGGTTGCAGCATGGTGAACCGCTCTTAAATAGTGCGTCCTATCATGAGATTGCGCCTCATTTAGTGATGATGGCTTTTCTACATCGCGTGATTAATGGCGGTGGCACATTGGAACGGGAATATGAGATCGGTCGCGATCGGATGGATCTCTGTTTACGCTATGGAACAGTGATGTTGGGCATTGAAATTAAAGTGCAACGGGACGATCGGCGAAATCAACTCATACGCGGGTTAGAACAAATTGACGGGTATTTAGCACGATTGGGATTGGGCGCTGGTTGGTTGGTAATTTTCGATCGTCGCCGAGATGTGTCACCGATCGAAGAACGCCTGCGATCGGAACTGCACCATAGTGAACAAGGTCGAGAGATTACCGTTATTTTTGCTTAGAATTTTTATTTCAACAGATCATTCGATCGATCGCACCACCACCACGGTCTGACCCGCTCCTAACTCTATCTGTTCACCCTTGTCTTCCCGAACGCCCAACGGAATCTGTTCAATGGCGAGTCTCAACCACTGGTTATCTTGAGTCCCAATCGCGATCGAGGTTTCCGGGAAAGCCACGGTCATTCCGATGACAACATCAGACTTTTGGGTGAATTGGAAAACGTGCTGGCCTAAATCGCCGAAATTGCAAAGCTTCAAAACACCCACGGTCATCCGTTTGCCGTAGCCCTGGGCGGACAGCATCAAGAGTTCATCCTCATAACCCGCAATAGCCCAGCCCACAAAACGTTCTAACTTCAA
Organism: Alkalinema sp. CAN_BIN05; assembly: GCA_026786325.1. Lineage (GTDB taxonomy): Bacteria > Cyanobacteriota > Cyanobacteriia > Leptolyngbyales > Leptolyngbyaceae > JAAFJU01. The sequence continues at coordinate 1,302 of JAJAYH010000206.1, forward strand.
GACTTTGGTCAATTGTCCCCCTGTGGCCGTCCGGCTAGTCAGAGGCAAGGTATCTCGGTTAATCTCCACTCGCATCACACGACCCATACTGGTACAAACTACCAACTGATCGCCTTCTTCGACAAATCCCATGTGACAAACCCGATCGTCGTCCTTTAGTTTAAACGCCACTAATCCGCGATTGGTCACATCGGACAATTCAGATAGGGCAATTCGTTTAATTTTCCCCTGTTTTGTCAACATTAACAGCGCTTGATTTTCTGCATCTTCGGGCAAGGTAAAGAGGGCCACGATCGCCCCATTCTCGGTCCCAGCACTGCTCGGCAAACAGGACAATAATGATACACCGTCGCCTTTCGGAATATCCTTCACAGCCAGAGGATAAATTTTACCTTGAGCCGTCAAGACTAGCAGCCCTTCATTAAGCATCAGAAATTCGGTTTGCACCGTCGGGTCTTCGACGGGCGTAAATGCTTCTTCTAACTCATGAATGGACAGCCCATGGTCCGCTTCATATACAGTCAAGCCCACACGTCGAATCAATCCGCTTTGGGTCAGCTCGATCGCATTCTCCTCTTCTTCTAGTTCCAGAACCTTGGGCGCAGGTTTAACAGGTGGCTTAAACGATTTTGGAATAGCGATCGGCGATGACAATTCTTCGACAGGAGACTCTGCTTCGATCGGCATCTCTTCGGCGGTAATATCAACCACCACTTCATCAAGCGGCTCATCCGTCACCGGAACATTTTTCGCGATCGTCGGAACCACCGCTTCGACTTTTGGCGATCGGGTTTTCGGAATTTTAATCGTCTTGGGCGGTGTATTGCTCTGAACAATTCGGGTACGACGCGCATCGCCAAATTGTTTTTTCAACGATCGCAAGTCCTTTTTCATTGCCTTGAGCAATTCGTGACGATCGTTCAAAACTTTCTGCAATCCCACAACCTTGACCGTCAATTCCTGAAATTCTTTTTGAAGATTGGTACGCTCTAACCCAGTCAAACGGCGCAATGGCATTCCCAACACCGCATCCGCCTGACGATCGCTCATGTCAAAACGATCTTGCATTGTCAATTTTGCCGTGGTGCCATCGGGTGAATTTCGCAAAATATCAATCACATCATCCAAATTGGACAGCGCTAACAACCAGCCTTCGACAATGTGCTGACGGCTTTCTAGTTGATCGAGTTCGTGGCGATAGCGCTTGGTGAGAGTTTCCTCACGAAAGGCCAAAAACTCTTGAAGTGCCTCCCGTAGCGTCATTTGCTTGGGTTTACGATCCGTCAGGGCCAGCATGATGGTGCCGAAGGTATTTTGTAAGGCTGTTTGACGGTGCAAATCATCCAGAATTTTTTGAGTATTGGCATCGCGTTTCAGCTCAATTACAACCCGAATCCCTTCCCGATCGCTCTCATCCCGTAGGTCTGAAATTCCAACAATTTTCCCAGCATTTACCAGTTCTGCAATTTTTTCAATTAATCCAGCTTTATTCACCTGATAGGGCAATTCGGTGATGATGATGGCATTTCGGCGATGTTTGCCCTTGCCCACGGCCATTTCTTCAATGTTATGAACGCCGCGCACAACAATGCTGCCACGGCCCGTAAGATAGGCTTCCCGAATACCATCCGTGCCCATGATGATGCCGCCCGTGGGGAAGTCGGGACCAGGAATCAGCTTGAACAGTTTCTCATCGGGCAATTCTGGATTATCGATTAGTGCAATCAATCCATCCACGACTTCATTCAGATTGTGGGGCGGAATATTCGTCGCCATTCCCACCGCGATGCCCGAAGATCCGTTTAACAATAAGAACGGCAATTGGGCTGGAAGTACCGTTGGCTCTTGCTGCGAGTTGTCAAAGTTCCCCACGAAGTCCACGGTCGCTTCGCCGATTTCCGTCAACATGGCTTCGTTACCAATAGGAGCCAGCCGAGTTTCGGTATACCGCATAGCAGCGGGCGGATCATTATCTACGGAGCCAAAGTTACCATGGCCGCCAAGGAGTGGGTATCGGCTCGAAAATTCCTGGACCAACCGAACCAGCGCGTCATACACCGATTGGTCGCCGTGGGGATGATATTTACCCAACACATCCCCAACGACGCGGGCACATTTTCTAAAGGGCCGATCGGGCGTTAATCCTAGCTCATGCATTGCATAAAGAATGCGTCTGTGAACAGGTTTTAGGCCATCTCGGACATCCGGCAAGGCACGCCCGACGATCACGCTCATGGCGTATTCCAAATAGGACTGCTGCATTTCCTGGTGAAGGGCAGTCGGGATGATTTGTCCTGATTTGAGAATGTTGAGCTGGTTTGCCATGATCGTACGGGGAAGACTGGACTAAAAGGTTGATGAGGATTGATTCAAATATCCGTAGACACTCTTATCACGATTTTGGAGGTTAATGGTGAAAACCAGTGGTAAAGACCAGTGGCAGAAACCCTACCTGACTCTAAATTTAACGATGGAGAATGCTGGATTGCAACACCAATTTGGGCGATCGGGTCAAAAAGTAGGAGAAAATAGAGAATAGATTAGAGTGCCCTCAACCATAAGATATACCGCTAAAACCAATTCGGCGCGGTATCCTATGGCCATAGAGAAATGCAATCTCGACCCTAACGCTATTTTTATTGGTCTACTTTAAATTGGATACCTAAAATCATGTCTGAATTACCAACACCCTTTGCCCAGACCATATTGTTAGTTGAAGATGATCGGACGAATGTTCGGGTATTTTCAAAGATTCTCAACAAGCGGGCGGGGCTGAATGTTCGCCATACGGAGAATGTGGAAGAAGTTTTAGCCATAGCGCAGGCCCAAGAAGTGGACTTGGTGTTGATGGATGTGTCGCTCTCCCACAGCATGTATCAAGGGAAGTCAGTGGACGGCATTCGGTTGACCCAAATACTGAAGGCAGACCCGAAAACCGCTAATCTTCCGGTGGTGCTGGTGACGGCCCATGCGATGGATGGCGATCGGGAAAATTTCCTGACCAAAAGTGGGGCTGATGATTATATTTCCAAACCCGTGACTGACCACGAGGCATTCGTTAACCAAATTCGATCGCTCCTTCCGCCGTTGGGCGAATGATTTTCCAGTGAATCTATTTAGTAAGTTTGTACTCTTTTGCTTCGAGTTTGGCAAGTCATGAAATTATTGCGTACTCCGTTGATCTTGATGGCAGCAGCAGCAGCAATAGCGGGTGCGGTTTATTTTGTTGAATTTCATCGTCCACCAACTAGCTCTCAGACAACTGTGAGTCCGACGACTGCGACGAGTCCAGCCCGGTTGTTTGAGTTTCAAGAGCGCGAGATTCAGGGGCTGTCGATTAAGACGGTTGGGACAACGGTGGTGCTGGAAAAAGAAAAGACTTGGATGGTCCGATCGCCCTTGTCTACGGTTCCAGCGAGTGAGGCCGTTGTGGCGTTTTTAACAAATTTATTGATGTCTCCTCGAGAACGTGTGATCCAGGTTCCAGCGACGCGACGATCGGAATTTGGCCTAGATCAACCGCTGGCGACGATCGAAATAACCACTGTCAATCAACAGCGTCATCGTCTAATTTTGGGACAGTTAAATTTCGATCGGACGGGGTTGTATGCGTTAGTTGATCCGTCCATGGACCCAAATGCAGATCTATCGGTAATGGTGGTGCCGACGAGTTTTGAAAGTGCCGTGGTGCGTAATGGGTTGGAGTGGAGAAATTCAACAAAACCTAGTATGAAACCACAATAGAATTATCGAAAGAGTTATCGAATCATCTGGGGACGAGGCACAATAAGAACGATCGTATTAGTGTTCTAGCGAAGTTCTTTCATGTCCGCCACTGCCACACTCCTCTTCTCCTGTCCCGACCAAAAAGGCTTAGTCGCCAAACTCGCCAATTTCATCTATTCAAATGGCGGGAATATCATTCAAGCCGACCAGCATACCGACTTCTTCGCACAACTGTTCATCACTCGCATTGAATGGCAATTAGACGGATTCAACTTGCCGCGAGATGTGATTGAACCAGCATTTAGCGCCATTGCAACGCCCATGAATGCAACCTGGCAGATTCATTTCTCAGATGTGGTGCCGCGCATGGCCATTTGGGTAAGTAAGCAGGATCATTGTTTATTAGATTTACTATGGAGACAAAAGGCTGGGGAGTTAAATGGATCGGTGTCATTAATTTTAAGCAATCATTTAGATCTAAAACCGATCGCGGATCAATTTGGTATTAATTATCACCATATTCCCATCACCAAAGACACCAAAGCCCAGCAAGAACTCAAACAAATCGAATTACTACAACAGCACAATATCAATTTGGTTGTATTAGCAAAGTATATGCAGGTATTATCCGCTGATTTTGTTGAAAAATTTCCCTGCGTCATCAATATCCACCATTCATTTCTCCCCGCTTTTGCCGGAGCTAATCCCTATCAGCGAGCTTACGATCGTGGGGTCAAGATAATAGGAGCGACTGCCCATTATGCAACTCCTGACCTGGATGAAGGTCCGATTATTGAACAGGATGTGATTCGGGTGACGCACCGAGATGATACAAAAGATTTGATTCGCAAAGGCAAGGATCTAGAACGAATGGTATTAGCACGGGCGGTCCGATCGCACCTTCAACATCGCGTATTGATCTACGGGAACCGGACTGTCGTATTTGCTTAAACGGCGTTTGATTAAGCAGGTCATAGGAGTGCCGATCGGCTGTAATTCCAAATTCGGTGTGAGCTTAGGTCGTTCCAACCGATCGGCAGTCTTCCGTCTCTCTCATTCGCTATAATCCAACCATCAACCTTAACCATCATTCACTATGAAACGTAAACTCACAACCAGTATTTGGCAAGAAGGCGAATGGTTCATCGCCCAATGTATTGAAGTCGATGTCGCTAGTCAAGGTGAAACCCAAGAACTTGCGATCGCTAATCTACAAGAAGCCCTGGAACTCCATTTTGAGGCTCCCTGTGCAACTCGCTTCCCAAAAATGCAACTCGTTGAAGTGGAAATCGCAGCATGAAACCGCTTCCCTATCGAGAAGTCAAACGGAAACTCGAAGCCGCAGGATTTACCCAAGTTAGCCAAAAGGGAAGTCACGTTAAGTTTGTAAAAAAAACCGAAGAAGAAACATTAACAGCAACAGTTCCTTGCCACCGCGAAGTTAGTGCTGGAACATTACAGAGCATTTTGAGGCAAGCAAATATCACCCTTGAAGTGTATGAGGAACTTTAGAAGGGCGATCGATCGTGCTGACGAACTCATCCTAAGATTTTGAATTGCTGACCGATCGGACATAATCCCCCGACTTCCCACCTGTCTTTTTCAGCAACACAATCTGGCGAATCTCCATATTCTTATCCAACGCCTTGGCCATATCGTAAAGCGTCAGTGCCGCAACAGACACCGCCGTCAGTGCCTCCATCTCTACTCCCGTCTCACCCTTAATCCGAACCGTCGCCGTAATCCGAAACCCTGGAAGCTCAGCGTCAGGAACAATTTGGACTTCGACTTTGTGAATCGGTAACGGATGACACAAAGGAATCAAGGCAGAGGTCTGCTTTGCGCCCATGATTCCCGCTAGCCGAGCCGTCCCCAAAACATCACCTTTTGGACTATTGCCCGCCAAAATCGCCTCTAAAGTTTCCAGTGCCATCCAAACCTCACCTTGAGCCACAGCTTCTCGGGCCGTGATGGGTTTAGCTGACACATCTACCATTTGGGCTTGGCCGTCGGAATCGAGATGAGTTAAGGCATTGGGGGCGCTATCTGTCAGGTTTTCCCGACTATTTTCAGAAATACTTTGCATTCTCTTAAAGGGTGTGATAATTTAGTTGAGCCGAACGCAAGGGCTTGTAGCTCAGTGGACTAGAGCACGTGGCTACGGACCACGGTGTCGGGGGTTCGAATCCCTCCTGGCCCGTTCCTTGCAAAGGGGAGAGAAGTATTAATATTTCTCTCCCCTTTTTGATTTTGAAATGATTTCAGATTAATTTTGAGCCGAGATAACGGCTCACGCACATGTCTATTCGTACAAAAAATGTCTGGGTTATCCGGGTTAATCGTTTCAAGTGGCGAAAGCAAAAAGGATGCTGTTACAATCATCAATCGTCAGCCTGTGTATAGATTGAGTCGCGATCGTATCATTTTCCAATCCCCCCTTTTGAACTATGTCTCGTTTTCTGAAACCATCGCTTGTCTTAGTTTCTTTGATAGTGACTGTAAGTACGTCCGCTGACCTTTCAAGGCCAGCCTTAGCGATCGGGCAGCCGAAAGTCTTGTCCCAGTGGCGACCCAAACCGAGCATGGCCCCCGCTGCAAGTTCTGACCTAGACGACGTGCTAAAGCAAGCCCGCGAACAAGCCGATGCTAAAAACTATCCCAGCGCTCTATCTTTGTACGAACGCGCTGCCACCCTAGATCCTAAAAACGCTCGCATCTTCTCCGCCATTGGGTTTCTCCAAAGCGCACAGGGTAAATTCCAAGCCGCCCTATCAAGCTACCAGCAAGCGATCGCCCTTTCCCCCAAAGACGCTGACTTTTTCTATGGCCTTGGCTTTAACTATGCGAACCTCGGCCAACTGGACGCAGCCATCACCGCCTACCGCAGCGCCGTCGTTCAAAACCCGCGCCATATCAGCGCTCAACTCGGACTCGGCATTCTCTTAAGTCGTCGGCAGCAGTACGATGCCGCATTCCAGGCATACCAACAAGTGTTAAAAACAGACAACAAAAACACAGCAGCCCGTGAAGGTATTGGCTTTATTCTTCTAGAAAAAAACCAACCCGACGATGCCATCAACGTGCTTCAACGGGCCTTGACGTTCGATGCCCGATCGAGTCGAGCCAATCTAGGACTCGGCATCGCGTATCTAACCAAGGGCAACCCCAGCAGTGCCCTAAAATATCTTGACCAAGCCGCCCAGCTTGACCCGCGCAATCCCAGCATTCAAGTTCAGCTCGGAAAGGTATCTGAAAGCCTTGGGGAGCGCGATCGGGCCTTATCCAGCTATCAACGGGCCATTAGCTTAAACAGCCAAAGCAGTGACGCGTACCGAGCAATAGCCGATCTTTACTACACTCAAAGCGACTACGGCAATGCGGTACGATCGTACCAGGATGTAACGCGTCTTGATCCTGAAGACGGCGATGGCTTTTATTGGTTGGGTAAGGCTTATCAATCTCAAAACAAGCGAGAGGAAGCTGAACAAGCACTGCAACAAGCGAAACGTAACTATCAAAACCAGAATCGTGAAGACGGTGTTCAAAAAGTGAACTCAATACTGGAGCAGTTGAAATAGACTTTGAGTTGGCTTGAAGTAAGCTATCCTAATGCCAGAAAAGTGGTGCTGAATACAAGATACGACACCACTTTTTTAAGTTACGGATTTTGCCCTAGAACCTTAGGCTTTAGAACTTACCTTCCACAGGTTGACCTGGAGTCGGTACGAATGGCGGCACAGGTATCACATTAGGAGGAACCGAAGTGGGAATCATTCCGTTATCTGTTGTATTCGCGGTCGTCATATTCCCGGTTCGTATGGGCAGAAGCTGCACCGATGTATTAAACGGGGAGGTGAGATCCGCACTCCTAATGGTGGGATTAGAATAGGTCTGCTGCTCTTGTAGATAACGATGCATCCGGTTGATATTCTTGGAGTCTAGGATGATGGCATTGTCATTGTAGCGAGGTAATCCAATTAGGTGCGCTGGGTCCAAAAGACCGCCAATGTCGCGACTTCTCAAGATACTTTTGTCATGGGTGTAAAATTCACGTTCCATGGCTTCTTGAGGTGTTTCCTTGGGGCGAAACAGTTCATTATTTGTTTCTTGGGCTTGCACCGATGCGGCACAAAGCCCGATAAAAGAGCCACCCATTATGAGTAAACTCGCCAAAATTCTCAATTTCTTGCTCATAGCAAACTTATAATCCTGTAAGTTTTCGATTCATGGTAGCCGACATTTCAGATATTGATTTAGTTTGCCCGACATCGAATCGATCGTTCACCTCCATCTAAGCCATTACTCCTTCACTTCTATGACCCAATCTTTTGCCTGGACTACCGCCGATCGTTCTGCCCTACAGGATGAATTGCTGACATTGCTTTGCCAAGTGGCCTACAAAGAAGGAGATTTCCTATTATCCTCCGGTCAACGCAGCACCTATTACATCAATGGCAAACAAGTAACGCTCCATCCCCAAGGCGGATTGGCAGTCGGTCGGGTGTTGCTTGACTTGATCCCAACGGGCACCGTGGGTGTTGCAGGCTTGACTCTGGGGGCTGACCCGATCGTAACGGCAGCGAGTGTGGTGGCGGCTTATGAAGGCCGATCGTTGACCGCGTTGATTGTTCGTAAAGAAATTAAAGACCACGGGACACAAGTCTTCATTGAGGGTCCGACGTTACCAGCGGGAAGCCCCGTTGTGGTGCTAGAGGATGTCGTGACTACAGGCCAGTCGGCGATGAAGGCGGTCGATCGGTTGCGTGAGGCGGGCTATGTGGTGACGCAGGTGATTTCGCTGCTAGACCGAGAACAAGGTGGGGCAGAGTTTTATGCACAGCAGGGGATTGAGTTCCAGGCAGTTTATACCATTCGTGATTTGCAAGCGCGCTGGAAAGTGTTGCACGCTTAAAGCTTTGGCTAAAGCTCTAGTTAAATATTAAATACTTGGCAGAGATTGTATTGGAGCCACGATCGGTCTCTGCGCCCCGACAATTTTCCTCTTCCCCACGCCTACTCTAATGACATCTGCCCCACTTCTCAACCGTGCCGCCATAGCGCTTGGTGCAAACCTCGGGGACACTATAGCAACCCTCAACAGCGCGATCGCCGTCCTGGCCCAGCATCCCACCATCACCCTAATTTCCCGATCGTCTTGGTATCAAACTGCCGCCATCGGTCCCCCACAACCTGACTACATCAATGGTTGTATTGTGATCGAAACGGATCTCGAGCCTCAGGAACTCCTGACATTACTGCTGACAACTGAAGATCAGTTGGTCGGGTGCGTCAGGAGCGTTGGGGAGCGCGAACGTTAGACTTGGATTTGCTGCTCTATAGCGATCGGACGCTTTCCACACCGCATTTAGAACTACCCCACCCACGCATGACGATTCGGGCCTTTGTTCTGGTGCCGCTCGCCGAAATTGCCCCGGCTTGGATTGATCCAATTTCAGGCCGATCGATCGAACAGCTCGTGCAGATGGTAGATTGCTCAGAAGTTCAACGTTTTCCACGGGTTACAGACGTATGTTAGAGCTACCGCAACTCCTCCGCCGTAAATTGTTTTATCAGGGGCGAAAGTTTGCCTACGAAATCAATCGCTATCGTCTGCCCAACAAGGTGGAAGCTGAACTTGAATGCATTCGCCATCCGGGGGGTGCGTTGGTGGTTCCGGTGACGGCATCTGGAGATCTGATTTTACTTAGACAATATCGGTTTACGATTCAACGCCGAATTTTAGAGTTTCCGGCTGGAACTATTGAATCGGGCGAAACCGCTCTTACTACTGCCGATCGTGAGGTTCAGGAAGAATCCGGTTACAAGGCAGGTACCATTCAGCAAATCGGCGATATTTATTTGGCTCCGGGCTATTCTGATGAAATAGTAACTATCTTTTTGGCAACTGAACTCGAAAAAATGGAAACCCCGCCGATTCAGGATGAGGACGAAGATATCGAAGTTCTTACGATGACTCCGATCGCCGTTGAGCAAGCGATTCGATCGGGCGATATTACCGATTCAAAAACCATTTCGGCATTCATGATGGTGCGGCATTTAGTTATGGTTTAGTCTTGTGATTTGGGGAGCGATCGAGATTAGCGGTGCGATAAAATAGGGAGACGATAGCCGCTTGTGGAGGGTGAAGTGTCAGCAAAGGATAAATTTCATGAGCAGGTTAAACGAGCACTGATTAAGGAGCAATGGACAGTTACAGATGATCCGCTGGAGGTTACATCTGAGGGGCGAACTTTTGTTGTTGACTTAGGGGCGGAGCGTTTAATTTTGGCAGACCGGGGAATTGAGAGGATTGCGGTTGAGGTCAAAAGTTTTCTCAATGCTTCGGCAATTACCGATTTCTATGGGGCATTGGGGCAGTTTTCGACCTACCGACTGGCTCTAAGACGGGAAGATCCGGAGCGGGTGCTCTATTTGGCGGTGCCGGAAGATGCCTATGAAACGTTTTTTCGATCGGATTTTATACAGATCGCGATCCAGGAGTTTCAGCTTTTACTAATTGTGTATGAACCACAACAGGAGGTTATTGTGCAATGGATAAATTAGAAAAGTATCGGGAATATGTTGAGCAGTTGATTACGGGGTATGCCAATTCTGATCAGGATAGAAAGGATAGAAAGGATGTGGAGGTGCAGTTGATCATGGATACGGTTCGCGATCACTATCAATGGATGAATGTGGGTTGGGAAGGGTTTAAGCGAGTTTATAATTGTTTTATCCATCTTGATATTAAAGATGGGAAAATTTGGATTCAGCAGAATTGGACTGAGGATGATCTGGCGGCTGATTTGGTAAAGATGGGTGTGCCTAAGGAGGATATTGTATTGGGATTACATGCACCTTATAAGCGACCTTATACAGATTATGGTGTGGCGTAAAGTTCTATATTATCATCTTTACAATTTGAATTTGGAAGAACATCAATATTGATTAGAGATATTTTTATTTTAAGAATTAGAATTATTGGAATATACTTTTTTCAGTACATTCAGTCCAATCGTAGATTGAGATTCAGCAAGCCTCAGTAATCCCAAACTTCTGCAATCTTCACTAATTGCTCTCCGATTTCACGCAGGGGCTACAATAGCCATAATTATTTATTGCCGTCCACCACTATTCAACCCACATTCCGCTAGTTGGGGAGGAATAAAAATAATTAGGGATCTGGTTCAGAGAGAAGATAATAGCGGCGACAAGCTGGACTGAAGAAGCGCAAAATGTGCAATCGTTCATCCGTCAAATTAACAACTTGCTGAACCCCTTGAAAAACGACGAGATGAACCGCCATAAAACACTAGACCTCCTGCATGAATCCTGATGGGTGCTCGTAGAGTCAGAATAAAGTAGCAGACGAGTTTCTGAGAG
>JAJAYH010000207.1 GCA_026786325.1 Alkalinema sp. CAN_BIN05
ATACCGCCCGAAGAACTGAAGGACTGGAAATTCTCAATTCTTCGCGTAAGGGTGCAAAGGAGCGGTAAGAGCGCACCAGCACTATTGTGAGGAACTGGCTCGGTAAACCCCCGTTGGGTGCAAGGTCGTCGGAGCGATGGTTGGTTTTTTGCCTGCTCCAGATTGTTGGGTTCGCTCAACAAAGTGCCGCTTGAGGCGTGGGGTAACTCATTGCCCAGATAGATAACAGCCCTGGGAAATTGATTTCGATCGATTTCCTAGAACAGAACCCGGCTTATGTCTGACTCTGCTTCTTTGCTTACTACATAAATCTCGGAGGTTGACGGATGACAGTTGCAACCGACAGACGGATGACTTTAGATCAGTATTTAAACTATGACGATGGCACTGATACCCGCTATGAGCTTGAAGATGGATTTCTAATTGACATGAGTGGCGAAAATCCTTTAAATCCCTGCATTGCTATTTTTGTATTAGGTTATCTCTTGCAAGAGATGGGCGTTCCCCTAATGCTTTTAGCAATAGGTCATCAGATTGAAGTTAGATCTAGTTATGCGACAGCTAGACAACCCGATTTAATCATTCATACGGTTGACTCTCGGACTGCTATTTTGAGCGGTGAGAAAGTTCTGCGTCTTGGTTCTCCCTCGCCTCTATTGGTCGTCGAAGTCGCTTCTAGCACCTTGACTAATAGTAAATCTCGCAAAAGAGATTACGAATACAAACCCCGTGAGTACGCTGAACGTGGGATTGCTGAGATGTGGATTATTGATCCCGATAGGTCATGGGTCCAAGTCGGTACCCTTACTAATGGCGTTTACCAGTTCGAGATATTTGCAGGTAACGAGACGATCGTCTCTCCCAACTTCCCAGAATTAAACCTGACAGCAGCACAAATTATGGAGGCAGCGTAAATAGATAACAGCCCTAGAACAGTCTGCTTACAGATCTTCTAGAACAGAACCCGGCTTATATCTGACTCTGCTTCTTTAAATTTTTATGTTTAAAACATTTATTTAAATCTCCACTTTTACGACAATATTGCGCCTCCAATCCTTGCCATGCATGATTTAACGCTAGATCTGTAAAGTTATGAGATTCTTTAAAATCACGTCAATATATTTGTAGTTTGTGCGAAGACAACCTTACAAAATCACGACAAAATAAGCGCTGATCTAAAATACTAAATGTAATACATAGTTTGACCTCAGTATGATGGCTCAAGTTAAGGCCGTAGACTTGTCTTAATTTTGGATTCTGAGGTTGATTCGTGGTAATCCTCTAAGGGGAATGGTTGTGAACAGTTTGTCTTCTCTTTTGGCTCGACCCGGCGTGAATCACTTCACCAAAACCTCGCCGATTGAAGGTCCAGCGCCTCTTTTGATGGTGGGCGAACAGAAAAAGAGTGGTCTTATCCTCTGCAAAGAATTTCATGCAGAATTCGTAGGTCCAGGTGCGGCACTATGCAGTCCAGTGGAACAACCCTACAAGGCCGTTATTGCAATAGGTTCTCCGGACATTATGGCGACGAGCAATACAATGGATCGATCTCGTGCATATGGATTACGGATTCAGTGGAGTCGTTGGCTTTATCGCATTGCTGACCAAGACAATCCGATCGATCGGGTTGAAAAATTATTGGCTGGATTAGAAGGCTTTTTTGGCCGATCGGTAGTGATGAGTTTACCCATTGAAGTATTGGCATTACTCGTTGGGGTGTTCCCCCACACTGTAGAGCAGGTGAAAGAGAATTATCACGATGGCAATATGTTGATTTTTCCCTGCGATCAGTTAAAGGTGACGACACTATGTTTGGACTACCCCAATGCATTCAGGCCAAATGATGTGCCTCTGAAACAGCAAACCACTCTCAAAGAAATTCAACGGACCTACTCAGGCATGTTGCGATCGGCTTAACAAAAAATTCATTTTTTCAACAGCAAGGAAAAGGACTTCTTCCATTCCCTGCTACTAATTTCTCTATATCATCAGATTGCGCACATCCGTCACCTTGCCATTAATCGCCGCCGCTGCCACCATCGCCGGACTCATTAACAGTGTCCGTCCTGAGGATGAACCCTGACGACCTTTGAAATTACGATTGGACGACGACGCACTCATTTGACGACCTTCTAACCGATCGGGATTCATCGCCAAACACATTGAACATCCTGGTTCTCGCCACTCAAACCCGGCTGCTATGAAGATTTTGTCTAACCCTTCAGACTCGGCTTGCAGCTTGACACGTTCAGAACCGGGCACCACAAACGCTCTTACATTATTTGCCACATGTTTTCCCTCGGCAATTTTCGCCGCTTCTCGCAAGTCAGAAATACGACCATTCGTACAGCTTCCAATGAAACACACATCGATCGCGGTTCCTTCCATCGGTTGCCCCGGCTTGAGAGACATATAGACATAGGCATCTTCGGCCAAAGCTTGCTCATCCGCAGGCATATCCTCTGGGGCTGGAACCTGTTCATCCACCCCCACCCCTTGGCTTGGCGTAATTCCCCAAGTCACCGTTGGCGCAATATTAGTCGCATTAAACATCACTACATCATCATATTCCGCATCTCCATCACTCGCCAAACTCGTCCACCACGCCACCGCCTGCGCCCAATCTCCACCCTTAGGCGCAAAATCTCTACCCTTCAAATAGTCGTAAGTTTCTTGGTCTGGATTGACATATCCACAGCGCGCACCGCCCTCGATCGCCATATTGCATACGGTCATGCGCTCTTCCATGGACATCGCCTCAAACGTCGTCCCCGCGAACTCATAGGCATAGCCAACGCCGCCCTTAATTCCCAATTTCCGAATGATATGCAGCACCACATCCTTGGCATATACGCCGGGAGCTAGCTTCCCGTGCACTTCAATTTTACGGACTTTGAGCTTAGCCAGCGCTAGGGTTTGGGACGCTAGAACATCTCGCACTTGACTCGTCCCAATGCCCATGGCGATCGCACCAAAGGCACCATGGGTTGAGGTGTGGCTGTCTCCGCAAACAATGGTCATTCCGGGTTGAGTCAGCCCTTGTTCCGGTGCAATAATATGGAC
>JAJAYH010000208.1 GCA_026786325.1 Alkalinema sp. CAN_BIN05
ACGAGACCGGAACGGTGCGTTTGAACCAAAGTTAATCGCCAAGGGGCAAACGAGGTTTAACGGGTTTGATGAGAAAATCTTACCCTGCTTTATTCCCGTGGCATGACGACCCGAGACATCCAATCCCAGTTAGAAGATTTATACGGAGTCGAGGTCTCTCATAGCCTGATTTCTAACGTGACTGAAGCGGTGGAATCAGAACGGAAACTCGGAACGAGCAGTCGATGCCCGTGCGTCAATTCACCACGCAGTTAGACGCAATGCCCACGGAGAAGCCGTTTGTGGCGGTGATGGTGCAATGTTATTCAGGGTCTTTTGCTAATTTAATTTATCAAGGTGGAAACCCCAAACGAGGCATTGCCATGCACGATCGGTGTGGTTTTTTTGCAACAGTCAAATCATTGCCATCCGTCTGCTGCACGCCTGAGGTAAATGAAGCAGATTACCAGGATTATAGTTCCAGATTTTTTGCGGGTTTAAGCGGTGTTAATCGGGTTGGGAAGAAGGTTTCATCGGCTGATTATGATGAAGATGGACGGATTTCATTCCGCGAGGCTCACGCGTTTGCCAAGATCGATGAACAAGCCCAGGATTTGCCTGTATCAACCCTAGAAGTGTGGCTGCAAGAGCGATTGAATGAGGGAGATCGTAAGACCATTTTGTCCATGCCAATTGCCGAAATTATCAAACAAGGTCGCCCGGAACAAGTCATGGTAGTGCGATCGTTGTCCCGATCTTTAGGGTATGACCGACAAAAATTCGATCGCGCTAATCGATCGGCAGTCAAACAAAATTTATCCCTAAATTCGTCACTGAAACAGACTTATTCCGAGCGTATAACGATGGAACTTTTAAATATTATGGCAGAGAAAAAAGTGAAGCAGAGTGGCAAGGCCAACTGGATTGCGATATTGGAGAAATTGTTGAACTGTGAAGGCCGATCGCTCTAAGAGGATATTTGAGAATCGGAGGTTGTGGCAATTTGAGGCCATGCCCGTAGGGCTTAGGGGCTGGGGAATTGGGTCTGCAATCCGTCACAACCTTAGACTCTTCAAACACACTCTTAGGACAAGACCGATCGTAACTCTGCCAAACGTTCCGCCACTAACCGATAGTAAATCCAAGTCCCCCGTCGTTCTTTAGTCAACAATCCTGCTTCATACATCACTTTCAAATGATGACTGACCGTCGGTTGCGATAATCCCAAGGTCTCAACCAACTCACAAGCGCGCACCTCTTGACTCGGTTGGGCGGCGATCAAGTTGAGCAATTGCAACCGTGCAGGCTCGCCCAATACCCGGAAAATACGGGCAACATCATTCAATTCCTCAGGCTCAAGACGACCTGAGAGTAAGGGCGGACAGCAGCAAGGAATAGGTTTGGGAAGATTCATAATTAAGGGTATTGACATACACCGAGCCGTCATGAGATATTCATCACAGTGAATATAGATAGATATCAATATTATGATATTTCAGGAGGTATTACTTATTAATATTAGATCAAATCGCCTACTCGCTAGATTTTTACTGCGACAAGATAGCTTTATATCCCGCAAATCTATTGCCGAATTCATTGGTACTTTTGTATTGATTTTTGCGGGGACAGGTACGGTGATGGTAAACCAAATCAGTAGGGGTGCGGTGACGCATTTAGGTGTTAGCTTTATCTTTGGGGCCGTGGTGTCGGCATTGATCTATACGATCGGCCATATTAGCGGCGCGCATTTGAATCCTGCGGTGACATTGGCTTTTTGGCGTGGTGGATTGTTTTGTGGCCGTCACGTTTTGCCTTATATAGTGGCTCAGGTGATGGGTGCGATCGCAGCGTCTTGTTTACTTTTACTATCCTTTGGTCCGGTTGCAAATCTTGGAGCAACATTGCCGTTAAACAATAATTGGATGCAATCGCTGATTTTAGAAACAGTGTTGACGTTTATATTGATGTTTGTGGTTTTGGGTGCAGCGGTTGACCCCCGATCGAGACGTGAGTTTGGTGGATTGGCGATCGGATTAACGGTCGGTCTTGAAGCGGCTTGTATGGGTCCAATTACGGGCGCAAGTATGAATCCGGCGCGATCGTTTGGTCCGGCATTTATGAGTGGAATCTGGCAACACCACTGGGTTTATTGGGTAGCGCCGATCGTTGGGGCACAGTTAGCGGTTTGGGTTTATCGATCGCTAACAAATGATTTTGCTGATTTTAAAAACTAGAACTTTCAGGAGAACGACTATGAAACGTGTGATGTTTGTCTGTAAAAAGAATTCAGCCCGATCGCAGATGGCAGAAGGTTTTGCAAAAACGTTAGGGGCAGGAAAGATTCAAGTCACGAGTTCGGGTTTGGAGAAAAGTGAAGTGCGGCCAGAGGCTATTGTTACTATGCGTGATGCGGGAATTGACATTAGTAATCAAACATCAAATGCACTCAGCGAATTCAAAGCTGAAGATTTTGATGTGGTGATTTCGCTCTGTGGATGTGGTGTGAACTTGCCTAGTGAATGGGTATTACGTGAAGTTTTTGAAGATTGGCAACTTGATGATCCAGCAGAACAACCAGAAATTTTCCCAAGAGTCCGCGATGAGGTAAGGTCACGAGTCGAAACGCTCATTCAATCTCTAAGCTAAATTCACCATTCTAAATTCCCATGCATCCTCCTCGTATTCTGTTTCTCTATGGTTCTCTGCGCGATCGTTCCTACAGTAGGCTTTTGGCTGAAGAAGCTGCTCGAATTATCAGTAGCTTTGGCGCTGAAGTAAAGTTCTTTGATCCGCGTGATTTGCCTTTGCATGGGAGTGTTCCTGATACTCATCCGAAAGTACAGGAATTGAGAGCCTTGAGTGAATGGTCTGAAGGACAAGTTTGGTCGAGTCCCGAAATGCATGGGCAAATTAGCGGCATTATAAAAACGCAAATTGATTGGATTCCCCTAGAAATCGGTTCCGTGCGCCCAACCCAAGGCCGGACATTGGCAGTAATGCAGGTCTCTGGGGGATCTCAATCCTTTAATGCAGTGAATACATTACGAATTTTAGGCCGTTGGATGCGAATGTTTACGATTCCCAATCAATCATCGGTGGCAAAAGCCTATGAGGAGTTCAATGAAGATGGCACAATGCGCGATTCGACTTATCGCGATCGGGTTATTGACGTAATGGAAGAGCTATACAAATTCACAATACTATTGCGAGATCAATCTGATTATTTAACCGATCGCTATAGTGAACGTCAGAAATCTGGCGATCGATCGGATTTGGTCGCGATCGGTAAAATATTGAACGATCGCGCGTAAAGTCTAATCAAATCAGAAATACAACCGCTAGCGATTTCTTTCAAGAACGTATGGCTCGTTTACATCGGCATTTTGATCTCAAAACTTGCGAAGATACAAAAAAGCGCTTAATTGATGCCGTTTGTGAAGAAGCTCTCGAAGGATTCGATCGAATTAAAATTTGGAAAGGATCCAGTCTCGAAACTTTAACCACCAGTGAAATTGCAGATTACCTCATTGCGGAACATAGAGGCTATCTCGAAGTACCTTTTCTTTGTGTTGTAGAAGTAAAAAAAGACAACTTCGAGCAAGAAATTGCACAGTGTCTTGTCGAAATGCAAGCCTGCCAAGGACATCTTATTGATTTGTAATGACTACTTGTACGTTCTATCATAATGTTCATACAAAAACTCCTGACGGTTTTCCATCAAGAGTTTTAAAAGGAGTCTTCTGAACCATGAAAATTAAATCAATATCGTCTTCTGTACGATATTTACTCTAAACCCTGCTCTAAAAGAAACCTGCCAATAAGATAGCCGTAAATGCAGTGAATATCACTAACGACAGAATCAAAATGTGGCTGACGGTTTCGTCGTGCTTGAGCATTCTATGAGGATAATCCATAAATCCTCCCCAGGATTCGCATCTGATACTAGTCTAGTATTTCCGATCGCCCTTATCCCAATTCTTAATCTATCGTTGCGATCGGTAGAGTAAATTTACACAAACAGATTACAGTTTATTCGTTAGTGTCTTGAATCTTTAGTGCTCTGGAGTTGAGATTTTTGAAACCCTTGTATAGAGAGACTCGATTTTATCCTCTGAGCCACCGCGAATAATTCATGACACTAACCGTAATGGAGCAGTCAACATTAATTAGAAAAGTGGCGGCAGAATTTGGACTTGATGTAAATGGAGTCAGTAGAGGTCCTTTGATGGCACCTGTCAAGATCTCATTGTAGATCTAGTGATGAATCTCCGTCCCTTTAGGGCTGGGTTACATCAAGGCGGTTCTCCCCACAGAGTTCTCCATAGAAAACCCTGAACGACTCGCGCTACTATTAACGATGTGTGCAATCCGTGCCTACTTCTTAATTACGGAGTATCTAGTCGTGCTGAAGACGCTTGTTGCTGATTTCAAGATAATTTTTGATCGAGATCCCGCCGCCCGAAATTGGCTAGAAGTCATTTTCTGCTATCCCGGCTTCCAAGCGCTCCTCATGCATCGGCTAGCGCATCGCCTGCATCAATTTCGGTTGCCCTTTTTTCCCCGATTGATTTCGCACATTGCGCGATTTCTGACAGGCATTGAGATTCATCCCGGTGCCACGATCGGTCACGGAGTTTTTATTGATCATGGCATGGGTGTCGTGATTGGTGAGACGGCTATTATTGGCAACTATGCGCTGATTTATCAAGGCGTAACCCTGGGTGGGACTGGAAAAGAAGGCGGCAAACGACATCCAACAATCGGTGAAAATGTCGTCGTCGGGACCGGAGCAAAAGTTCTGGGAAATATCGAAATTGGTGACAATGTACGGATTGGTGCTGGATCCGTTGTGTTGCGAGATGTGCCGTCGGATTGTACGGTGGTGGGCGTACCGGGGCGCGTTGTTTACCGAGCAGGGGAGCGGGTTGAGCCGCTAGACCACAACCGCCTGCCTGATTCAGAGGCTCAGGTGATTCGGGCATTGCTCGATCGGATTGAGTCGCTGGAAGATCAAATGAAAGAAATGCAAGCCCGCAAAGCGATCGAGGTTTGTTATGCGATGGAAGCGGTGCCCTCGGGTGGCATAGAAAGTGACGGGAGTCTTCTGCCGCCGAATGTTGACCCGAATGTTGGCCCGAATGTTGGCCCGAATGTTGGCCCGATCGTGGAATGCAGCATTAATCTCACGTCGCCCTGCTGTAATTTGGCAGACAAGGCGATTAATGAATTTCTAGATGGTGGTGGAATCTAGGATGGGATTGATTGAGCTTCACCATTTGGGATTACGGCTCGGACAACGACTCGATCGCAAGGGTAAGGTTCTCACGCCGGGAACTCCTATTTTGCGAGATGTCTCTTGGGATATTGGAGCAGGCGATCGGTTGGGGCTTGTGGGCCACGCGGGTTGTGGCAAGACTTCATTACTGCGGCTACTCAATCGGCTGATTGATCCCACAGGGGGCAAACTGCTCTGGCAAGGGACTCCCTACGGAGACGTTCCGGTGAGTCATCTTAGGCAAAATATTCTCTACGTCGCGCAGGAACCAAAGCTCCTAGGCATGACAGTCGAGGCAGCGATCGTCTACCCGCTTAAATTGCGTGGCATTGAACCCACCCAACTCAAAACTCGATTGGAGAACTTGTGTCACAGCTTTGAGCTGTCGCAAGAATTACTGCAAAAAAACGAAGTTGAATTATCCCTCGGCCAAAAGCAATGGATTTCCCTAGCTCGCGCCCTTGCGATCGAACCGATGGTTTTGTTGTTGGATGAACCCACAGCCCCACTCGACCCACGACAATGCGATCGGCTCTACAAAATTTTAGACCAATTGCCCAAAACAACCCTAGTCATCGCCAGCCACCAGACCGACTGGCTCCAAAGCTTGTGCGATCGGGCTTTAGTTCTCCATCAACGTCACGCTACAGAATCGGATGACTGGCCAGCGATCCAACACCAACTTCAGTCATCGAAGCCGTCCCCAGACGATGAGTGGGACTAAGCCCGCTGCCCGTTAGCCCTTCCACGGGAGTACGCGGAGTCGTCAGTCCTTCTAGGTTTAGCCGATAGCCGACATTTCGGACGGTTTGAATCAGACCGGGCTGATAGGAATCGGTCTCAACTTTTTTTCGTAATGAAAGAACGTGGGTATCTACTGTACGAGGATTGTCGATTTCGTCCGGCCATGCGCGGCGCAATAGCTCCGATCGGCTGAGGGGCGCACCGTTGGCCTGGGCTAATACGTATAGCAAGCTAAACTCCTGGGGTGTTAGTTCAATTTGTTGATTAAAGAAACGTATTCGGCGATGAACCAAGTCAATTTTGAGAGTGCCGTAGTCCAGTGCTGCCGGGGGCGTTGAGTTTTTCAGTCGCCGAGTCAGCGCCTCCACTCGTGCTAAAAACTCCTGCATCCCAAAGGGCTTCGTCAAATAATCATCCGCACCCGATCGTAATCCCTTGACGATTTCAGCCTCCGTTGATTGAGCCGATAGCATCATGACCAATCCCTGACCC
>JAJAYH010000209.1 GCA_026786325.1 Alkalinema sp. CAN_BIN05
AATTCTGTGACCCAGCGTTCAAAAATTTCAGCCCCAATACGCGGCTCATAAGTAAAAAAACTCACACAAGCATTATCTAGACCGCCCGGTTGACAGCGTTCAAGTTCTTTTAAAAACGCACCCCAAATCCCCGTCTGCCATGCCTGCAATTCATTCCCATCGGGAGCCGCAACCCCAGCGCTCGTCAGCATTCCCCCTAACCATTCAAATTCGCTGACCAACATCACTTGAATTCCGCGTCTTGCGGCTTGAATGGCGGCGGCAGTTCCGCTGGTAGTACCGCCAATGATGAGAATATCGGTGGTGAACGATTGCATGGCGCTGTATAACAAATAATCTGCCGAAATATTGTAAAGGCGATCGGGACATCGAAAATAAACCCCGCATGATAGATTCAGAGACGATCGTATTTCAACGAAAAAAGCAATATGAAAGCTCAAGTATTTCGCGGTGTGAATGATTTGCGGTTTGAGGATGTGCCAAGGCCGGAGGTGGGACCGGATGAGGTGTTGGTGAAGGTGAACGTGGTCGGGCTTTGTCAGTCAGATATTAAAAAAATTAAGTATCCGTTGTACGAGCCGCCTCGGATTTTTGGCCATGAGACAGCAGGGACAATTGCTCAAATTGGTAATGCCGTGACAAATTGGCGGGTTGGCGATCGGGTTGTGGTGATGCACCATGTTCCCTGTATGAAGTGTGGGTACTGCGATACGGGTAGCTACTCCATGTGCGACACCTATAAAAATGTCACGACCACTGCCGGGTTTTCGCCCAGTGGTGGTGGGTTTGCGGAATATGTGAAAGTGCCGGGACATATTGTGACGAGTGGCGGATTGATTGCGATTCCCGATGATGTGACCTTTGAGCAGGCTAGCTTTGTGGAGCCAACGAATTGCTGCTTGAAGGCGGTGAAAAAGGCGCAAATTCGCGAAGGTCAAACCGTCTTGGTAACGGGCGCAGGACCGATCGGATTGATGCTGATTATGTTGGTCAAACACTTTGGGGCGCGGGCGATTTCCACTGATTTGATTCCATCGCGCATTGAAAAAGCTCTGTCGATCGGTGCAGATGCGGCATTTGATGCAAGGGATCCTGATTTGGCTCAGAAAATACAAGCTGAAACGGGCGGATATGGGGTCGATGTGAGTTTGTTGGCAGTTCCGAGCGATCGGGCATTTTTCCAAGCGATGGATTGTACGCGTAAGGGCGGCAAGGTGTTGTTTTTTGCCGAATTTCCTGATGAATTGGAGATTCCGATTAACCCAAACTTAATCTATCGTCGTGAGATTGATTTGATGGGGAGTTATAGTTCGGCGTTCCCGTTACAAGCTCTGTCGGCGGAGTTGGTCTTTGAGAAAAAGATTAATGTTGATGCATTAATTAGCGACAAATATCCATTGAGTGATTTGGCGATCGCGGTGGAACAAGCCGTAAAACCAACCCCAGAAACCTACAAAATTTTGCTATATCCGTAAACCAATCCCCGTCAGTCATACGATCGAGGCAACCACCGACTTAAATCATTAACCGTCAAGTAATGGCCGAGAATATTTCGGGCATTACCTGACGAAATATAAAATAAAACTTAACCTATTGAATGTGTTTCTGCTCGACGGATCATTTGTCTTACATCCTGAGTTTCATGAATACTAATTAGTTCAATTTCTGGGTGCTGATTTCTAAAAACCCGAAATACTTCATCTGCAAATGCTTGCCCAATGATCTCTACACCAGAAAAATCTAGGATCACCTTCTTAAATCTATCAACTCGAACCAGTAGCCTTTTTGCTTGCGATCGGGATACTAATTTTTCATCTCCATATTGTGCCAAACGTACAGGAACGACTGTTTTAGTAAACGCGTAATCATCTCCTGAAGAATATTGGTCAAATATTTGCTTTGAAGTTCTAAGCGTATTATTTGTCAATTTCATCAAAATAGTTGTTGCGGCATGGGGAACTGTCGGCTCGACAATAAAATCTTCGACCTTATCAAATTCATGGGAAAATATTGTATTACCAGATATGATCACAAACCGATCGAACATTCGAGATGTGAAAAAGATTCCTTGACCACTATGGCGTGCGGGATCAGTCGTTAATTTACCTTTTGCCAATTCAAGCACAGCATGACTTTCATCATGCAGTTCCAATTCTCTTTGAATTTTCTTGAAAATCCCTTCTCCATTATCACTAATAAGAATTTCTGTCTCTGCTTCAGTTCTAGTAACAGAGATAATCATTTCTTGTCCTGATGAATGATCGATCGCATTATTCACCATTTCAGTAAATGCATAATACCAAATATCTTTAACATTACTCGGGAGATCAGAAATCAAAGACTTAATATCTATATCCCATACGCGGTCTTCCTCTAGCTTATTGGCTAAGGAGTATTTTTTTATCCACGAAGCCAGCGGATGTAGATGATAACTCTTATTTCTTGTGTTTCCTTTAGTGATTAAAGATTTCTTTTCAACAAGAACTTTAATATGCTTATTAACAGACTGCCGTGTAATTCCAAATTCTTTAATAACGAGAGCGACAATATCAGTGGAATGATTATTCACCTGCATCAATATGAATTGACGAATATCTTCTCCCCGTTCACGAATTTTTGACATGAATTTTCGCCCTCTATATTGTCAACCTTCGCCCTCTATATTGTCAACCTTTGCCCTCTATATTGTCAACCTTTGATTTGTTTCTTCGATCGTCTCTCTATTTCAACAGTAAGTAATATAGCTTTCCGATCGATCGTACCAATCCAGCTTTCGCTTTTGCCCGATCGCCCGTTCCCGTAAATACATCAACACGGCCCGGACCCACGATCGCACCGCCCGTATCTTGATCTAAAACAAACTGTCCAACCCGCTCTGGAGTTAGCTCATTATTTGGTAACTCAGTATCAATCAATGCGAGTGCGCCCGGTGGCATTTTTTTCTTATCTGTAGCAATGCTTCGGTTAGCCGTGACGGGAAGGCCAAGGCTACCTGTGGCGAGTGCGCCTTGGGTGTTGCGGAAAAAGATAAAGCGATTGTTGCGAGGTAAATAAAGGTCAAGATCTGCTGGATTATCTTGAAAATATTGCAAAATTTTCGGCAACGTTAGTTCATCTAATTTAAATTTGCCATCTTTAACCAATTCTCGCCCAATCCCAACATAAGGATAATCCGTATTCCCATCAAACCCGATCGCCATGGTTGTTCCATCCGTCAAGGACAGCCGTGCCGAACCTTGCACCTGAACTAGAAATGCTTGAATCCTATTGTTCATCCACACCAATTCTGTACCCTTGAGTTTGCCTTGCTCGATGCTTAATCCATCGTTTCCTTCAAGTTCAGATCTAGTTGGGTGCGGCTTGGGCCAGTTTAGAAAATCACTGGGTTGGCGATAGAGTGGATAGCGAAATATGGCATTGGGCCGACGACTCGCAGCATACACGGGTTCAAAGTATCCCGTAAAGTCCACTATCCCGTTGCCATCTTTGCCTGAAGATTCATAAAAATCGAACTCTTGAATCACCCGTTGTTGCAATTGTTCAGGTGTTTTGCTGGTCTGGGCTAAAATACGAAACCGTCGTAACGATCGCAGCACCCGGCCCCGCGTCACACCAACAATCGGATAATTAGCATAGGCACGATCGGCGGCATCAGTTTGCAAATAATTAAGGCTCCGATCGATCGATTTCAGTAATGCCGATCGATCGTTATTTAGGCCAAAAAGAGCACGATCGATCCCTAGATCTTTTGGTGCTGTCGTCAAGCGTTGGAGCGCTGGGGCATTAGGAGGGGCATTAGGAGACGCATTAGGAGACACTTTAGGGCTGGGAATTGGCGATGGTGTGACGAGGGGAATTCTGGTTGGACCTTCGCACCCGGCTGACGTTACACCTACAGACCAAGCCGGAGTAACGGTGATGATGGCCGTCAGAACAACGCATCCGGCGACTATTGCCCTATTTATTTTCTGATGATTCGATCGCTTCATTCCGTTACTCCTGTTGCTTAATTCCATGACTTAAGATGGTTTTAACCACCTATCAACCATACCGATCGACGCTACCAGAGAAAATCGGTTCCACCCGAATGCCCAAAATAGACGATGGACGGATGACCATGTACTCACCTTGAATATTCTTAATCGGCACCTGAACAAAATCATTCGAGTTCGCTTTGGCCTGAACCTCAGCGGTATACCACTTCTGAAAGTCTTGCAGTGCAGGGAAACGGACCTGTTCCCGGTGTCCGCCTGCTATTAACAGATGGACGGCGTATTCGCTTGGGGTTCTAGCCATAACAATATTCTCAATAAATTAACCCAGACTATTATGGTCTGTCTTTTTAGGAAGTTAGCACAGACTGCTTAACAATCTTACGATGTACCTAGAAGTCCTGATCTATTGCACTCTATGAAGTCTCCTATATCGTTTAGCCGTCGCCATCAACGCCCTGTCCGCATTGCCCGTCATGGTGCAAAATTCAGTATCGAGAGTGGAAATACATGGCAACAATATTGGCGAGATCCCTACCATTTGATGCTGTCGGTCTCTTGGGGGACATTTTTTCTGTTGATTGCGATCGGCTACCTATGTCTCAATGGTGTGTTCGCGACATTCTATTTAGCGGGCGGCGATTGCATAGCGGGAGCGAGGACAGGAAACTTTGAGGATTCATTCTTCTTCAGTGTGCAGACGTTTTCATCCATTGGATATGGCGTTATGTCACCCAAAACGTCCTACGCCAATATCATTGTCACCATAGAATCAATCATGAGCTTGTTGAGTATTGCCATTATCACAGGACTCGGATTCTCCCGATTTTCACGGCCATCGGCACGGGTGATTTTCAGTCATCATGCCTTGATTACCACGTACAACGGTATCCCCACATTAATTTTACGAGCCGCCAATGAACGCAGCAATCATATTGTTGAAGCCCAAGCCCAGCTTTACTTTACCCGTGACGAAATGACAATAGAAGGGAGTCGAATGCGACGGTTTTATTCATTGGGGTTGTCTCGTGCCCATACTCCAAGTTTTGCCTTAAGCTGGAATATTATGCATACTATTGATCCAGCTAGCCCGCTGTACAAGATGACCGCTGAAAAATTTCGATCGGCTAATGGGCAATTCATTATTTCGATCGCAGGAATTGATGAAACTGTGAATTACAACATTCATGTCCGCAATAGTTATGACATTAACGATATTCTTTGGGACCATCAATTCATAGATATTATTTATACCGATCAAGTGGGCGATCGTTATATTGATTACACCCACTTTCACAGCACCCGACCGAACCTAATTGATACAAACTGATTACAAACTGATTACGTTCTAATAGCCATCAATAGACCAATGCGGGGCATCGGCAGGCAATTTGTATACCTCATAGGTTTCCCCTACTGCCCACAAATCTTCATCACTCCAGCCTTCACCGGGACCATCTAGTCCAACAAGTTCACCATTTCCATCTTTGACCCGAATCGGTTTGCTCCAATCGATTTCGCAATCAACCGCATAGCCAATCGTATGGTTCGATCGTAATGCGGGCCGGAATGCAATATCATATGCCTCTACCATTTCCTTTGCCATCTTGACCGACAGAGCTGGCGTGTAATGAACCCATTCGATATTCACCCCAGAAAACGCCGGAACATCTTGCGGAGACAAGCCCTCAGCCGATACTCGATAGGAATAATGCATTAAATGAACTCGTTCTGGCGGTCGAAGTGTATTGTTTATTTTGACAATTGCGCCTGCATCTTCAACTGCTTTTAAAAAGGCTCTAGCTTTTTGACGAAATGGCGATGCGAGATCATCTAGAGAAGTACTAGCGCGTTTAAACTCGACCCATTCCTTGCCGCTGAGACGTTGCCGCAAGCGTCGGGAAAACTCCGTTAAAATATCAAGGCCGGGTTCAAAATCTGTCCCAATCTTCTTCTTGGTCGCGGGCGATAATTGCGCTGCTAAGGT
>JAJAYH010000210.1 GCA_026786325.1 Alkalinema sp. CAN_BIN05
GCCATCATCAATGGATGTCCCCAATGGACGATCGGCTCCGGCACGCCCAAACTCCGAAACGTTGCCGCTGCGGGTTCAAGTATTTTTGCAATATCCATGTGATGATTCTCTCTAGATTCGGTCTACACTGAACGGCCTGAATGGTACCGCTATAATATTGTATCGATTTTTTAACAATTCTCCGATCGTTCGGTAAAACTGGCGCTATGGAAAAATCTACCCCAACAAAACTCGAAACAGCGCTACTGAAGCCGTTCATCGGATTGCCGTTAAATCGTATCTTCGTTCCGGCTACGTTTGGGCAGTTCAGTGACGCATTTTGTGAAATTCAGGATTCTAGGTTTGTTGGGTTCGACACCGAGTCTCGACCAACATTTACGAAGGGCCGAATTTCTGATGGTCCCCACATTGTTCAGTTTGCGACATTGGATAAAGCCTTTATTTTTCAACTCCACCGCCCAGAATGTTATCCCTTTTTACGTGAGATTTTAGAGTCAAAAGATATTGTTAAAGTCGGGTTTGGGTTGAATGTCGATCAAGGTCAAATGCGTCGTAGGCTTAGGGTTCACCTACGATCGATTCTAGATCTAGACATTATTTTTCGTAAAGATGGTTACTGTACAACGATCGGGGTCAGAGCCGCGATTGGCCTACTCCTCAACCAACAATTTCACAAATCCAGGCGCGTTACCATTTCCAATTGGGCCATGCATGATCTAAGTTCTACCCAACTCCTCTATGCCGCAAATGATGCCTATTCTGCCCTGCGTGTCCTAATCGCCCTAGAATCCCAGCGTCCCTACAATATTCTTCCGATTGCTGATCTCACCTATCGTCATGGCAGACCGAAGTATAAACGATCGTTTCCCAGCCCCGAAATAAGCACGCTACAATCAGAAAACTGAGCCATTTCCCCACCGTCAAAAACTATTCCATGCTTCAACCCAAACAGCGCCTCACTGGACTCAAAGCCAGCCAATTCCGCCATCCTTTAGATCTAGAAGCGACCCGATCGTTACAACAACTCCCAGGATTAGATCTCTTGGTTCGTACCGTGCTTGGTGGTGTGGCAGAACAATTTTTCTACATGGAAAACATCGCCACCAGTATCCGCGTCAGCGATCGTCAACTCCCAGATCTCCACGTATCTCTCTTAGAAGCTTGCGAAATCCTCGATCTAGACGTTCCCCATCTCTACATCAAGCAAAACCCGGTTCCCAATGCCTACACCATGGCAATTCGCGGCCAGCAGCCCTTCATTGTGGTGCATACAGCGCTGCTAGATTTGCTAAACCCAGAGGAAATCCAGGCGGTGATTGCCCATGAGTTAGGCCATTTGAAATGTGAACATGGCACCTATCTCACCCTTGCTAACCTGTTGTTGATGGCGACAAATTTGTTGCCTTGGGGTAGTTTGATGACCCAAGGCTTACAAGAGCAGATGATGCGTTGGGTGCGAAGTGCGGAGTTGACCTGCGATCGGGCCGCGCTCCTTGCGACCCAAGACCCGCGCATTATTATGTCGGTTCTAATGAAACTCACGGGTGGATCGCCTAAACTTGCGATGCAGCTTAATTTAGATGCCTTTATCGATCAAGCTCGTGACTACGACCTAGCGAGTCAAAGTGATATGGGCCGAGCATTTCGTCAAATGCAAACGGCGCAGCTTAGTCACCCGCTTCCAGTGCTTCGAGCGAGAGAAGTCGATCGGTGGGCGAAAAGTTCTGACTATCAAAGCTTGCTTTTAAAGAAATCAATAGGCTATAGTGATGAGGTGAAAAAAACGGGCGAGTGGTGGAATTGGTAGACGCGCCGCACTCAAAATGCGGTACTTAGGTGTGCGAGTTCGAGTCTCGCCTCGCCCATCCACTAGAAAGGTAGAGTTATGCAACTCAAACGTTGGGAGTCTACTCGTAGTGAGGGACGTAATGACAAGGGACATAAAAAGCCTGCGATGCAGCGTCAAATCAAAAAAGCAACTCAAGCGCTTCGTAAGAAGCTAAAGGGTAATGAAAAAGGGAAAGGCAATTGTCTTTCCCTTTTTTGCGTTTAGAGATACTAAAAATTGCTGCTCTTTACTAAGGATGAAAACTCAGAAAATATTGATTAAAAAGGAGGCTAGCAATGCCTCCGATCGTTCTGTAATTTATAAGAACAAAAACTTAACTAGCTCACGCCAGTGTTTGCACCAGGCTTTCCAGCAAACAACTCAACCTTAACGATCTTGCCGCCCATTTTCTGAATGCGTTGCTGTTCACGGAACCAATTGTCGTAAGGTACTAATTTCGTGAAGAACGTATTCTGTAATTCACGTTGTGTGCGAATACGGGATTGGCTGGGAACACAAGCCGTCACCTTAAACATTCTCATGGATCCACATCTCCTAATGACAACGATTAGCCAAAAATAACAATGTCAAGAGAGGAACTTAGATCGCTAAAACCAGCTTTTAAACTAGCCTTTGACAAGCTGAATCCCAACTCTTGACAAATTAGACCTCTAAAGCCGCATAAGACTTGAGCCGTCTAATAAAACGACTTACTATTTCTAGCTTAAGCCGCTGCAAATGTAGTCAAAGTAGACACCCATTTCCTTACCAGCATCAGCGCCGACCAAGGAAGCAGTGACTTCTTTCATGGCTTGAATTGCTTGAACAGTAGCGCCTACGGGAACTCCCAAGGAGTTGTAGGTTTCTTTCAAACCGTTAAGGACACGCTCATCTAAGATGGATGCGTCGCCTGCCAACATTGCGTAAGTCGCATAGCGGAGGTAGTAGTCCAAGTCACGGATGCAAGCTGCATAGCGACGAGTTGTGTACATGTTGCCACCGGGACGGGTGATGTCCGAGTACAACAGGGACTTAGCCACAGCTTCCTTTACGATCGCGGCAGCATTAGCCGAGATGGAGCTAGCTGCACGAACGCGAAGTTCACCAGTTGCGAAGTAGCCTTTAAGTTTGTCTAATGACGAAGAATCAAGGTACTTGCCTTGAACGTCAGAAGAATTGATTACAGCAGTAATAGCGTCTTGCATTGTTCGACTTCCTTAATCTCGAATGTTTACTACAAAGTCAACGGGCTGAAGCAGTCTCAGTATTCTGAAAACTAGCTCATTGCGCCGATTACGTAGTCGAAGTAGGCTGCTGCTTCTGCGGCATCTTCGCCAGCAAGCAAGGACGTTGCAACGCTCTTCATCGCACGTACGCCTTCGACAACGGCATCAATGGGGGTTCCCAAGGACTTGTACATTTCTCTAACGCCAACGATTCCGATTTCTTCAATAGGAGTAACGTCGCCAGAGACAACTCCGTACGTAACCAAACGCAAGTAGTAGTCCATGTCACGCAAACAAGTTGCGGTCATTTCTTCGCCGTATGCGTTGCCACCGGGGGAAACAACGTCAGGACGTTTTTGGAACAGTTGGTCGCCTGCTTGCTTCACGATTCGCTCGCGAGCACCTGTTAGGGTTTCAGCAATGCGAAGGCGCTTTTCACCACTGGTGACGAAGCCTTTAATGCGATCTAGTTCGCCTGGGCTGAGGTAACGGGCTTCAGCATCAGCGTTTACGATCGACTTCGTTACAATACTCATGGATGGATTCCTCCAAAAGGATCTGACCGACTTTTTTAATAGTAAGTTTCCTTATCTGCTGCTCCATCAAAATTCTGATTAAAGAATCTTAAGTCACTCAGAAGGTTGTCTTATCTACCTTTCAAAATCAATTCTGCGGCATTCCAGGTATCATTCTCATATCTGTGAAATATTTTGTAATAATCTTATTCAGATTTGCTGAAATGCCTTTCAATATACCAATATCTTCTGCCTGTCAAGACCAAATTTTCGGTAGAAGTCATGGAACAAGGCGACATGCCGTTGGTTTAGACTCACTTTACAATTCTCGACGAACGTCTTAAATATGTATTCAGATGATTTTTCTGATTGGGTTTTAATGTCGAAATATTTTTAGTTAGACTTTGCGAATCAACTGTACTTTCTATAAAAAGTAGTTTAGCGATTTATTCTTCATTAAAGCTGGTGACAAGATTCGAACTTGCGACCGGCTGATTACAAATCAGCTGCTCTACCAACTGAGCTACACCAGCAACTTGCGATCGCTCAACGCGACTCACTGAAACTATAATACCTGGTCCGACCACATTTGAGCAAGTCCTTAATTTTTTTGTACTTTGCCTAATGTCAAAGGTAATGCCTTGGATCTGTTTCTGAATGGAAGTTGGTGTATTGAAGTTTCCGCTTTATCGCTATGATCAGTAGTTGATTTTTGATTTTGGATATTAATCTCATGGCACAGAATTTGCAGGGAAAAGTTGCACTTGTTACGGGCGCGTCCCGTGGGATTGGTCGGGCGACTGCATTGGCGTTGGCCTCGGAAGGCGCGGCTGTCATGGTGAATTATGCAAGTTCGAGCAGTGCGGCGGCGGAAGTGGTGGCAGAAATTGAGGCAAATGGAGGCCGTGCGATCGCCTTCAAAGCCAATGTTGCCAATTCGGATGAAGTAGATAAATTGATTGCAGCGACGATGGAAAAATTTGGTCGGATTGATGTGTTGGTCAACAATGCTGGGATTACCCGCGACACTTTGTTGCTACGGATGAAGCTTGAAGATTGGCAAGCGGTAATTGATTTAAATCTCACTGGAGTGTTTCTCTGTACTCGTGCGGTCAGCAAAATTATGCTCAAGCAAAAATCTGGACGCATCATTAATATCACCTCTGTCGCGGGGCAAATGGGGAACGCGGGACAATCTAATTACAGCGCATCCAAAGCGGGTGTGATCGGGTTTACTAAAACAGTCGCACGGGAGCTAGCCCCACGAGCCATTACCGTGAATGCAGTGGCACCGGGGTTCATTGCCACAGACATGACGGATGGCTTGAAGGCGGATGCGATTCTTCAGATGATTCCCCTCGCTCGCTATGGTCAGCCGGAGGAAGTGGCCGGAATGATTCAATTTTTAGCATCTTCGCCCGCCGCTGCCTACATTACAGGGCAGGTATTTAATGTTGATGGCGGGATGGTGATGGCTTAGTTCATAATTCTTTATCGAATAAGTCACTATTCTCATATGACTATGGACTTGATGAGACGGTAAGCGCCTTATCAGGTAACTTATATTATTCGAGGATAATTATTATGGCACTTTGGGTTGCTGATGTGGATGCGATTGAGTTGTGGCCAAATGCGACGGAAGACGATCTCCAGATGGTCATTCGATCGGTCTACAAGCAGGTATTAGGGAATGCCCATGTGATGGAGAGCCAGCGCCTGATTAGTGCTGAATCTCTGTTGCGCAATAGAGACATTACGGTGCGTGGATTTGTACGGATAGTTGCTCAGTCTGACCTGTACCGATCGTTATTTTTCGAGTCCTCTTCGTCCTATCGCTTTGTTGAACTCAACTGTAAACATCTTTTAGGTCGTGCACCTGATGATCAAGCTGAGATCTCGACTCATGTGCGCACTTACAACAGCAGCGGCTACAGTGCTGAAATTGACTCATATGTTGACAGTGCTGAATATGCGAACTGCTTTGGTGAGAACCGAGTTCCCTTTGTCCGAGGCACTCAAAGCCAACCCGGTCAAAAGAATGTCGGCTTCAACCGTGCATTTGCACTGATGCGCGGCACAGCGTCCCACAGTGGCGGTCAATCCGCTCAGCTAATTTCTGATGTCGCGGGCAACCGTCCAACAAAAATTAAGGCACTGTCCACTAGCGGCGGGGCTTACACTAGCCGAGCAAAGCGCTTCCGCATTACGGCTTCAAAAGCCGCAGGCAAGGGCAATATGAATGTCCGAAGTCTGTCTGTGGATGTGAACTACTCCCAACTGTCTGCACGGATTCAAACCATTCAAAAATCAGGCGGCAAGATTCTTAGTGTTACTGAAACAATCTAAATCTGGCTAAGTCTGACTGAATTTGGCATATCACGAAAAACGAGTCTATCTTGTCTTAAATGGCTGAGTAGACTCGTTTTTGTTGCTTGATTAGCTTGTTGATTAACTTGTTGATTATGGCGACTGGGTTCGCAGGGTCACTGAGGCTCCGTGAGAAGGAAGTCCTTCGGCTGCAGCGAGTGTGTCTATTGCTTTTGCGACAGATTCTAGGGCTGGCTGCGTGTATTGAATCAAGCTGGAATGCTTCAAAAAGGTCTCTACTCCTAACGGTGATGCATAGCGAGCCGAGCCGGAGGTTGGTAAAGTGTGATTTGGACCTGCGAGATAATCTCCCACAGCTTCCGGTGTGGCATGACCCAAGAAAATTGCGCCTGCGTGACGAATTCTCGGTAACAACGCCCATGGATCTTCGACTTCTAGCTCTAAATGTTCTGTTGCGAACTCATTAGAAAGCTCGGCAGCTTGTTCTAGTGTTTCGACGACGATAATGATGCCAAAGTTGGCGATCGATTTTTCCGTTAAAACTCGTCGAGGATGGTCCACTAGTTGGGCTTGGACTTGCTGTGCAACTTTCTCCGCAAGACTCGCATCCGTCGTAATTAAAACAGCCGCTGCCATGGGATCGTGTTCGGCTTGAGCCAATAGGTCTGCTGCAACATGTTCCGGATTTGCGCTTGAATCGGCAATAATCAGAATTTCTGATGGACCCGCCAAAGAGTCGATGCCCACGGTGCCATAGACCAATTTTTTGGCCAGCATCACGTAGATATTTCCGGGACCGCTAATCACATCAACCTTTGGAATCGTTTCAGTTCCATAAGCCAACGCGCCGATCGCCTGCGCCCCGCCTACCCGATAAATTTCCTTGATCCCCGCCTCTTGAGCTGCCACTAAAACGGCTGGATTAATGCCGCCTTCACTGTTGGGTGGTGTCACCATGACAATCCGATCGACCCCGGCGACCAGTGCCGGAATCGCATTCATCAGCACCGTACTCGGATAGACCGCCCGTCCGCCTGGGATATAGATACCAGCCCGATCGACAGGTGTGTAACGTTTTCCCAAGACCACGCCTTGGTCGGCAAAGTGAACCCAGCTTTTTGGGATGTTCATCCGGTGAAAGGTTTCAATTTTTTGTTTAGCGAGGCGAATTGCCTCTAGCAAGTCATGATCCACCCGTTGATAGGCCGCATCTAACTCCGCCGGGGTAACTAGAAGACTTTGGCCTGTTTCAAAGCGCTGACCGTCAAATTCAGCGGTGTAGTCCAGTAACGCCCGATCGCCCAAACGCTTAATGGATTGCAAAATCTCACGAACTGTGGACTCTTTATTGAAGACTTGTTCATCCTGGGTCCGATCGCAGATCCTGCGTAATTCGGCTTGGGCTTCAGTCCACTCGGTGATAATTCGCAGCATGGAGGGTAGGGGAAGTGAGTTCGTCCTAATAGCTTAACTGGATTTTCGTAAATCATGTTCTATGAACAAGAGGTGCTACACTGATAAGCCGGGAAAACCGTTAAATATTCGTCGTTATCTTCGAGAGCTGCCGTGCCTAATATTAAGTCTTCTGTCAAACGGGTTGAAATTGCTGAGCGCAATCGCGTCCGCAATAAAAACTATTCTTCTGCAATGAAGACATTGGTCAAAAAATGTATGGTCGCAGTAGACAAATATGCTGCCGCACCTTCTGATGAAGTGCTGAAAGAAATCACTGCGTCCATGTCGGCTGCAACCAGCAAAATCGACAAGGCTGTGAAATGTGGAGTCATCCATCGCAACAATGCAGCGCGTAAAAAGTCCAATTTGGCAAATGCGATTAAGAAAGCGACGGCCAAGTAACTCCGCGTTCAAATTCAGGTGATAGGGATGAATTTGCCAATGCAACTCATTGACACTCACGTCCACATAAATTTTGAAACGTTTGAGCCAGATCTAGATGCTGTAGCAGCCCGTTGGCGGGAGGCTGGTGTTGTCAGACTGGTTCATTCGTGCGTCGAGCCGTCAGAGTTTGGCCGAATTCAAGCAATTGCCGATCGTTTCCCTGAGGTTGCCTTTGCGGTGGGACTACATCCATTGGATGTATCAACCCTCTGGACTGATACGCTGGCTGAAGAAATTAAATCCTTGGCTCAGTCTGATGTTCGCGTTGTGGCGATCGGAGAAACCGGGCTTGATTTGTTTAAAGCGGATAATCCAGATCAGCAAATCGTCGCCTTAAATTCACAGCTCGAAATTGCCGCTGAGCTAGATCTTCCCGTGATTATTCATTGTCGAGACGCAGCCGTTCAAATGGCTGATTGTCTCCGACAGTTTAAGAATCGAGGCCGATCGGTGCGGGGCGTAATGCACTGTTGGGGTGGCACTCCAGAAGAAACCAGTTGGTTTCTTAATCTGGGGATGTACATCAGTTTCAGTGGAACTGTGACTTTTAAAAAAGCAGAGCAAATCCATGCTTCTGCCCAAATGGTGCCTTTGGATAGATTGTTGATCGAAACGGATTGTCCGTTTTTATCGCCTGTTCCGAAACGCGGTGAGAAACGAAATGAACCGTCCTATGTTAAGC
>JAJAYH010000211.1 GCA_026786325.1 Alkalinema sp. CAN_BIN05
GGGCATTGGCGCAGACCCGGTGGAAATTGCCCGTCAAGGCGTTGAAAAAGCAAAGGCTGACGGCATTGATACGGTGATTATTGACACCGCTGGACGGTTGCAAATTGACGAAAACTTAATGGGCGAACTGGTCCGGATCAAAGACACTGTTCAGCCCCATGAAGTGCTGTTGGTGATTGATGCGATGACAGGGCAAGAGGCTGCAAGTCTCACCAAGTCGTTTCATGAGCAAATTGGGATTACAGGTGCGGTCCTCACCAAGATGGACGGGGATACCCGAGGTGGCGCGGCACTTTCCGTACGGCGGATTTCGGGGCAGGCGATTAAGTTTATTGGGGTTGGGGAAAAAGTTGAGGCATTGCAGCCGTTTTATCCCGATCGGATGGCATCCCGAATTCTCGGCATGGGTGACGTGCTGACCTTAGTTGAAAAAGCGCGGGACGAAATTACTCTCGAAGAAGCCGAAGAACTCAAGGACAAAATTCTCGAAGCCCGCTTTGATTTTTCTGACTTTCTCAAACAAACCCGCATGTTGAAGAACATGGGTTCTTTGGGTGGCATGATGAAGCTGATTCCTGGCATGGGCAA
Source organism: Alkalinema sp. CAN_BIN05 (assembly GCA_026786325.1). Classification (GTDB taxonomy): domain Bacteria; phylum Cyanobacteriota; class Cyanobacteriia; order Leptolyngbyales; family Leptolyngbyaceae; genus JAAFJU01. Next base: position 589 of record JAJAYH010000211.1, read on the forward strand.
AATGATCAATGATGATCAGCTCAAGGAAGGCGAACGTCAACTGAGACGATCGGAAGCGATGATCGGGTCGATGACCTTAGAAGAACGCAAAGATCCAGATCTTCTATCCACATCTCCTAGCCGTCGCAAACGCATTGCCAAAGGGTCAGGCCACAGCGAAAAGGATGTCACCGATTTGGTCACAAACTTCCAACGAATGCGGACCTTTATGCAACAAATGGGCAGCGGGCAAATGGGCTTCCCTGGTATGGGTGGCGGCGGCTTCCCTGGTATGGGGATGCCGGGTGGAATGCCGGGAATGCAGAATCCAATGCAACAACAGCAACGTCAGCCTGGACCTGGAATGCGAGGATACCAACCGCCTAAGAAGTCTAAAAAAGATAAGAAAAAGAAAGGATTTGGGACGTTGTAATTTAATTTAGAGCAAGTTAATTCACAGCAAGTCACCCTCATAAAAAAGCGATCGTCCTATTTAGAACGATCGCTTTTTACTTCTAACTATTCAGTTGTCTGGATGCATCACTTCAGAGCAGGTTCTCGTTCAACGGCTGCAATGGATTGAACGATCGGCTCAGAAATAATTTCCTCGGCCATGGTTTTCTTGTGAGGCAATCGAATCCCGATGAATACGTCATACCAGAAGTTCCAAGGGTCTTCGGTCAAAACACCCAAGGTCTGACGGCAGCCTTTTTCGTCTAGAGTTGGCTTCATGGCCTCATACACCTTTTCATAGTTGTACCAAGGTACAGCCGGCCACAGATGATGCACCAGATGATAATTTTGGCCGCCAATTAGGTAATTTAAGACCTTATTTGGATAGACCCTAGCGTTCATCCATCGATCGCGTTCCTTAAAAGGACGGTGGGGCAAATAATCAAAAAATAAGCCCAACACCAAACCCACGATCGCTAGTGGGGTGAACCAAAAATTGAAAATGTAACCCATGAAGCCAAAATGATAGGAAATTGCAACGAGTACGACGGCAGAAGTTCGCGCCAAGACCCATTCTAGCAGCTCATATTTCCGCCATAGCTTTCGCTGGAAAAAATAGACTTCGTGATACAAAAACCTGGCATTAATCAACCACAATGGACCCATAGTCGATACGATATGGTCCGGATCATTCTCGGGATCATTCACATTGGCATGATGCTGCATGTGCACCCGCGTGAATACCGGAAATGAGAAAAACAGCATGAACGCACTTCCATGACCCAAGATTGCGTTCACAACCTTGTTTCTATGGGCTACACCGTGACAGGCATCATGAATAACCGTGCCAACCATGTGTAGCGCGACAAAATTCAATATAAATGAAATCCAGCTTGCCCACTGATGACTAAAGTATCCCCAGGCCGAGACCACTGCGATCACGACAGATGAGATGAACATCAATAGGTTTGGATTCACGTCCCCAAGGATGGGCGCACCGACAAGTTCTCTGGGAACCGTCAGGGGCTGTTTTGCCTCCGACATCAGGCTATTCTCCTTTCTCACACCCGATAATTATAATACATGATCTATCCTTCATGAAGTTAAGTAAAGATCATGGGAATTGAACCATTGCAGCGATCGTCCTCATAAGACTTCATTCAGATAGCACTTGTCCTAGGACTCATTCCCAACTGTCTGGGAACTCCTAGCTTAGTTCCGGGGTCAAAACTATCAGCACTCACACAAAACGGTCTGTTCTCAGACCTAGGAAGAAATCCATCATGTCTCAAGCTTCTTTTTCCACTAATACAACTCGCCGCGTTGCTCACGCCGGATCCATTGCACTTCTTCTCGGTTCAACCCTGATGGGCGGTGTCGCTCAAGCCGCAGATGTTGTGCTTCCCACTGAAAATGGTGGACCGAACACTACATCTGGGACATCTGCTCCGACGACCAGTACGACAATGCCTCCTAGTGGGAATGCGACCGTTCCGACAGATACCACGATTCCATTGAACGGCACCCGGTTCTCTTGCCAAAGCAATGGTGGCGTTCCGACGGTCATGTATCAGCCTGAAAGCCAACCCAATCAAGCATTTCCTTGGGCTGTCCCGAGCGCCATGGGTGGCGGCTGGAGTCCAGAAGCCCGCTGCCGTGAAATTGCCAATCGCCTAGAAAGCTATCGCCCTGACGGCCTGACCGAAATGGCAACCGCTGTTCAAAATGGGTATAACACTATTTGTGTCACCACAGAACGCGTTGGAGGATGCCGTATTGTCTTGACCGTACCCCGAGGCCAAGATCCTACTGCAACTCGCGATCGTATCTTCCAAAACTTGGCTAGTGCTGATGATGGTCAAGCGATTCAGGGCGTGAATACGTTGGCTGGCCAAAGCGGCAACGACCTCTTAGGTGGACTGGGCAATATATTCGGTCTTCCTGGAATGGGCAATGCAACCAAGCCTAAAAATGGCAATATCGACCTTCGCCCTTTCCTTTCGGTTCCGGATGGTGGAACAGGTACGAAAATGAAAGGTGGAGTAACGATCGTAGCTCCGGTAAAACCTGTGGTAGTCGCACCTGTGGTTGTCAAGCCTGTTGAAGTGAAGCCTGCGGTTACTAAAAAGCCTGTTCGTCGCCTGTTCCGTCGTGCGAAATAAAGCTTTACGGCCTTTGCTTAAGCCACTCAGATTAAGCCACTCAGATTAAGTCATTAAAAAAGTTCCCCGATCGTATCTTTCCTAAGCTGAACCTTAGAGATTACGATCGTTTTTTTTTGATTTACAACGTTCTAAGCTCTAAAAACTTACTTTGACTTGCCACCAGTTTAATTTCCCAGTATCCCCGGCAATGCTATCAATCACTTCCAGCGTCCAATTGCCTTGACTTGCACTGCCCAAGAGCAAACGCAGAGATGCCGTATTCGCCAGGTTATAACTGGTTTGTAGCTTGGTTTTAATCCCCAGAGTGCGGCCTTGGAGCAAAACCCGATCGCCACTCGGGGCAATCACAGTAATTTCAATATCGCCTAGATAGGCATGGTCGATGTCTACCGCGATCGTAATGTCCTGAATGTTACCCGCTTCCGTCAATTTGACACTAGTCACAAGCCCTTCAGGATCGCCATCGGGAATCGCTTGAGCTGTGTTGTAAATGCCAGAGAACGATCGTCCCGAGTTCAGCACTTGAACTGGGCGCTTTTGGACCGCAAGTTGGACGGCTTTTTGAGCATTCACCTTACCATAGCCAAACCAGTCCGATCGGCCTCCTTGCTCGTAGGTTCCTTTCTGAAAGCCAAACTGAGGATCTGGGTTCTGGTCCACAATTTTGTCGGCGGATTGCTCTAGAACTTGACGAACTTCTCGGGCCGTAAGTCTTGGATTCGCCGACAGAACTAACGCTGCCACTCCGGCCACCAGTGGGCATGCGCTAGAGGTTCCCCCGAAGGCCGCAGGGCCAGAATCTGGGGTGTAATTGCCCGGATCATAGCCATCACTATTGGTCCGATCGGTGGTGACAATGCCTAATCCTGGAAGATAAACGTTCACTTCCGGTGGAGTTGCTACATAACCGAGTTCCGACAATCCAACTCCCGGCGGCGCATTATTGCTAGGCGCACAAACCGAAACCTGTGGACCCCAATTGCTATAGGCCGCTTTGGTCTTGAGACTGGTGCAGGCCGAAACTGTAATTACATCGGGATGAACCGTAAAGCCGCCAAGCCAGCGAGTTGGGCCTTTGATGGCATCGCGTTCCCAACCCGACTCATTAATCACGCCATCTGTCGGACGGTTCGCATTCCCCGCTGCGAAGATAATCACGCAGCCTTTTCCCCGTCGGCCTTGAGTTGCAGCCCTGGTAATTGCAGCTTTTTGCCGTAAGGACAAAGGAAAGTAAACCGCACTCGCTCCCCAGCTACAGGAGACCACCGACGCTTTACGGGTAATAATCCAGTCGAACAGTTCTTCCATCGATTCATCATCCAGATACCCCGTCGTCCGAATCGGCATCAACGCACATCCTGGAGCCGCCCCAACGCACCCGACCCCGTTTTCCTCTGCGATCGCAACCCCTGCACAGGCCGTCCCATGGTTTTCATCCCCATCTTCAGGCATCGGCAGAAAATCTTTGCCTTTAAAATCTCTAGGGGAAACAATTTTCCCAATCCCTTGAAAATCGGGATGCGTTAAGTCCATGCCATCGTCGGCCACTGCTACCACAATGCTACGACTGCCCTTGGTCACATCCCAAGCCTGCTCAGCAAAAACGTGGGAACCGGAGGTTAACTGATTGCCACCACTGTGATTTAGGTGCCACTGTTTTGGATATTGCGAATCCTTGGGTCGGTAATGACCTTGGGTCGGGACAACAATATTGGGTTCAGCCGCCAATACCTCGGGGCGCTGAATCAAGGCATTGGCGACTTTAACTGGATTTTCACTCGCCGACGCGACTTCATAAACGTAAGCATTGGTTAATCCTACGATCGCCTTAATCTGCGTTAAACCCAATGGAGTTGTGATGGCGGCCATTGCCTCGGCCTTAAGATTGGCGACGAATTGAATGGTGAGGCGATTAGTCAGATAGACCCGCGAGGCAGGATCGTCTTTAAATTGGTAAACATGGCTGGCGTACTGAACTAGGTCGGACTGACGCATGGTTTTCATGGCCGCATCTCGATCGCCCGGTTTCACCACAAACTCAGACATTTTAGGTAGACGACTTTTACTCACCTGGGCGGCGACCTGGCTGGCGAGTTGAGGCACTTCATCCTTGGTGGTCGCCGTGACGGTGAAACGATCGTCTAGTTTTTCCAGAACCAATTCCTCCCCGCCCCGCTGAAGCATCAAGCCCTTAACGGTATGGCCGATCGCAGCATTTCCTTTTGGGGCCGTATTTGGATTAACTGGATTGGGGGTAATCGGATTCGCGTTTGGGTTAGTCATAGGAGTTGGGGCTTAGAAGTTGGGGCTAGGCGGGCAATAGGCGAGATAAAACATGTATTGCTCTCTAGTTTAGAAGCCCACTCCAAAACTGGCACGTTGTCTTAACATTCCCAAAATATTAATTCCCAGTCTTAATGCTTCGATACGCCCGGAGTTTCGGTCGTTAGTCGAGTCTCAACATGAGCAGGCAAGGTCTCATCTTTTGCTTCCGGCATCCGAATTGCTTCTAATGCTGCCTTAATCACTACCGCTGTCGGCACCGCAATAATCACTCCCAGCAATCCGCCCACTCGGACTCCTGTCAAAATTGAAATAAATACCCACACCGGATTCAGGCCCGTAATGCTGCCAAGAACCCGAGGCGCGACGATGTTTTCAATGATTTGCTGCACTAAGACGGCGGTTGCTAGAACTTTTACACCTAGCCAAATATCGCGCAACGCCACCAAAAGAGTCACGATCGCAATCCCAACGGATCCGCCAAACGGTACTAAGGCAATGGTGCCGATCGTTAAGCCAAACAGTAACCCAAAGGGAACCCGCAACCACAGGAAGACCAAGGTCAACGATGAACCCAAAGACGTTGCCAAAATAAACTGGCCCAAGAAAAATTTCTCAAAGCTTTGACGTAGGGTCTGGGAGAAGGGAGCACGGAGCTTCCCCGGCAACCAGGAAATAAGGCTCTCCCAAAGCTCATCGCCATGTTGCAATAAATAAAACGTCAACACCAACGTCAACAGCGAATCAATCAAGCTGGTAACGGTGAACAGCGCCAAGCTTAATGCCTGCTCCGTAATCGATTGCAGTTGACTCTTCAACCGATCGACCAATTGTTCCGTCAGAGCATCGAGGTTCAGCGGGAATCCCATGCTTTCGAGCTGCACATTAAAAAGCAAGAGCTGCTGCTTCGCCGAATCAATCCACTTCGGCAAACTTAAGATCAATTGCTGAGCCTGCTGTAAGGCCAACGGCACCAAGGTCACGCCCAGCCCGAGTAAAATTGATACGGATAGCAAAAAGACTACGATCGAAGTGCTCTCTCGATTAGTGCCTTTAATTTGGAGCAGATTCACTGGGTAATTGAGCAAAAATGCCAATAGCGATGCAGCGATCACAATCACCAACAACGAATTGAAATAATTGAAAATCGCAGATGCCGCCCAAATATTCAGGACGACCACGGGCAATGCAAAGACTATGCCTCCAGCCTTCGTTGCCGTTGATAAATCATTCCACCAGCCTAACCACCTACTTCTGTTCGGGGCAGACTCTGTGGAACTGGGCTGCGCGGAACTGGGCTGCATGGTGCTTTCTTGCATGGTGCTCTGCATTTTGTGTCACTAAAACCGGACCGAACCTCTATTATTACCGATAGAACAGCTTACTTTCACCCAATTCCAGTATGAGCGAATCCTTCGATCGCAAAGAAACCAAAAATTTAATGCTTCTGTTTTATTTGATGCCCGTATTTGGCGCGGGGTTGTCGCTGTGGACACTCAGTAATCCCAAAGCCTCACCGTCTGAGCATGCCCTGAGCCGTTTAGCTATGAAGTTGATGCTGACTTGGTTTGCTGGAACGGTGATGTTAGATGTCGGGGTAGAAAATATAGACGCTCTAAAACTGCCTCTCTTGATTGTCAGCAGCTTATTTACATCGGGATACTTTGTCCTAAATCTGGGGCTAATGCTGCGGCTTTGGCAAGGACGATCGATCGATCTGCCATTTTTTGGACGCGTAAGTCGGACGGGAAACGATGGAGGATAATCCTGTGCATCTCCCCAAATCCTGAGACCAAATTCTCACACTTGCTATTCTGGCGTGCCATCATCCATTGATCCAAATCGGTATCCTCGTCCATAAACGGTATGGATCAATTCGGGCCTGCCGGGACTTTCAACTTTGCGTCGTAGTAATCTAATTTGGGCCGCTAGGGCATTGCTCGCCGGACGCTCTTCCAATTTCCACAGATGAGCTGAAATCCGATCGTGAGTTAACAGCTGGTTAGGAAACTGCATTAAATAGGCTAAAAGTTGCGTTTCCTTCTCAGAAAGATCAATGCCCCGTCCCGATCGATGGGCCATCCGATCGTTTACATTGAGTTCTAAATCTTGAACCTTAAGACTTGGCGGAGTCGAGATAGGTTCCGCAACTTGACTGATTTGACTAGGACGACGCAATAAGGCGCGCACTCTAGCGAGTAATTCACGTAACTCAAAGGGCTTGATCAAATAATCATCGGCACCTGCATCTAGCCCATTCACCCGATCGTCCAGCGTATCTTTTGCCGTCAAAAACAAAACAGGTGTCATATTGCCCTTCTGTCGCAGCGATCGACAAATTTCCAGCCCCGATACTCCAGGCAACATCCAGTCCAAAATCAGAAGATCAAAACTTCCAAGACTCGCCATTTGGTTGCCCGTTGTCCCGTCATGCACCATGGAGACTTCATAGCCCTCTCGCTGTAAAATTTGAGCAACGGGCTGAGCCATTTCGATTTCGTCATCGACCAACAAAATTTGCATTTCCGCGCAAGCCTCTCAGTCCGTCGCCTCAAATGTAGCCCGATTCTCGCTATTCTAAGATAAAGACGACTAAAGAGAGATTTATATGCTGACGATCGCCCTTGCCAAAGGCTCTCTGCTCAAGGAAAGTATCAAACTCTTTCAATCAATTGGCTTAGACTTCAGTGGTTTTTTAGAACCGGGATGTCGTCAGTTGCAAATTGTGGAACCCACCGGACGGGTCAAAGCACTCTTGGTTCGGAATGGAGATGTTCCGGTTTATGTCGAATATGGTCAAGCACAGCTCGGTGTAGTGGGTTATGACGTAATTCGAGAACAGAAGCCGAATGTGGCTCAAGTATTGGATTTGAAATTTGGGGGTTGCCGATTGTCCGTGGCGGTCAAAGCCTCTAGCACTTACCGATCGTCTTTAGAGTTGCCAATGCAGGGACGGGTTGCTTCGTCTTATGTGCGGTGTACACGGGATTATTTTAATGGATTAGATTTGCCTGTAGAAATTGTTCCACTCCACGGCTCGGTCGAACTGGGACCGATCACTGGAATGTCTGAAGCGATCGTCGATCTAGTTGCAACGGGCAATACTCTACGGGAAAATGGGTTAATCGAAATTGATACCCTGTTCCATACTACTGCGCGTTTGATCGCCTACCCCTTAAGCTATCGCCTTGATACCTACGGACTTCACAGCGATGTCGATCGATTGCGGAAAGCGGTAGAAGCCCAAACGATCGCAGCAGCCAACGGTTAAGTACGATTGTTTGGGGTGGAGCCATCAGGATTAATCAGCCGGGATTAATGACGGCGCTCAAC
>JAJAYH010000212.1 GCA_026786325.1 Alkalinema sp. CAN_BIN05
AAATTTCAAAAGTCCCGATTTTTTGTTCTGTCTTGATGGGCGATCGTATCTTCACCGCCAGCGCCGACTCTCAACTCAGCGTCATCGTACAAGGCAAAATTACGCATACTGAGCCGCTATCCTCGCCCATGTCTAAAACTATGACTGTAAATACCGATCGAAAATGGATCGCAATTGGCGACGATCGGGGTTCTGTCCATTGTTTTGATGCCCAGGGCAATCTTCATAAAAGTTTTGTGGGATGTCCGGGTCGAATTCAGTCCGTAAACTTTCTATCTTCTGGAAAGAAACTACTTGTCGTCGGAGAAACTCCCCTGATCAAAATTTGGGATACGACCACTTGGAATTTATGCACTGAATGGAACGTCATGGGTACGGGTCAGCTAACCACTGCAAAGGTTCAAGGAAATCAAATTGCGATCGCTCAAGGCAACAGCCTTCAACTCTGGCACCTTCCCTAAAAAATAAACCCCAGAGAACTTCTAAAATCTCTGAGGTTTAAATAATATTTCGTTTGTATCGTAGACCCGATCCCCCTAAATCCCCCTTAAAAAGGGGGACTTTGAGTAAAAGTGAGACTTTGAACAAAACCGAGAACCTCGTATCCAATTCTGGTTCCCCCTTTTCAAGGGGGCTAGGGGGATCGGGTCTAGGCGGATCACTTAAACGATAGGAGGATTCAATCCAGAATGTGGACGGCGAATCACCTGATCAATCAACCCGTAGGTCGTCGCTTCCTCAGCGGACATAAAGAAATCACGCTCCGTGTCCTCTTGGATTTTCTCCAACGGTTGACTCGTATGCTCCGCCAACAGCCCATTCAAACGGCTCTTGATGTACAAAATTTCCTTCGCCTGAATCGCAATATCCGTCGCCTGACCACTCGCCCCGCCTAACGGTTGGTGAATCATAATCCGAGAATGGGGCAAACTCATCCGCTTACCTTTCGTCCCCGCGCTCAACAAAAACGCCCCCATTGATGCCGCAAAGCCGACACAAATCGTGGAAACATCAGGGCGAAGCTGCTTTATGGTGTCGTAAATTCCCATGCCCGCCGACACCGAACCGCCGGGGGAATTGATGTAGAGATAAATATCCTTCTCAGGATCTTCAGACTCCAAAAATAGTAATTGCGCCACGATTAAGTTTGCGACTTCCGAATCAACTGCCGACCCGAGGAAAATAATGCGTTCCCGCAACAGGCGCGAATAGATGTCAAAGGCGCGTTCTCCGCGACCCGATTGTTCAATTACGGTAGGAATCATGGGTGTGCCTGTGCGTTCTGGATGACTTAAATCGTACTGATTTCTATCGTACTAGTTTTCATTGTAGCGACTGCCTGCAATTCCGCAAAAGTCGGAAAACCGATAGACCATTTTGGACGGTAATTTGAGCGGTAAGAGTTGCAATTTCAGACCCACCGATCGCAATATCCAGAATCTCACTATTTTAAAAGCTGAAACCCTTACAGGGACTAATATTGAGCCACCCTCGAAAGCCTCACTTTTATGGTAAAATTAAATAGTTCAAACAACTAACCAGCGTCTATAATTAGTAGCCTGCCAAATCAGGCCAAATTCGTTCCTAGAAAGGCTTGAAATCAGTCATTTCGACCGATCGAACCAATTTACGACCCTGCTTCTGGAGTATCTCTGCATATGACCTTTTCTCAAGACACGCCGAACGTGGAACGCATTGTTCCGACTGACTTGCGCAACGAGATGCAGCGGTCATACTTGGAATACGCCATGAGCGTCATCGTCGGTCGTGCGCTTCCCGATGCTCGTGATGGACTCAAACCCGTTCACCGTCGCATTCTCTACGCGATGCACGAATTGGGCTTGGCCTACGATCGTCCCTTTAAAAAATGCGCCCGCGTCATCGGGGAAGTGCTGGGTAAATATCACCCCCACGGCGACCAATCGATTTACGATGCCCTCGTGCGGATGGCCCAAGACTTCTCCATGCGTGCCCCGCTGATTGACGGCCACGGGAACTTTGGGTCGGTAGATAATGACCCGCCCGCTGCTATGCGATACACCGAGTCGCGTTTGACCTCATTGACGGCTCATGCGCTCCTGCAAGATATTGAATCTGAAACTGTAGACTTCGTTGACAACTTTGACGGCTCCCAACAAGAACCCACTGTTCTACCGTCCCGAATTCCCCAACTTTTGGTCAATGGCTCCTCTGGAATCGCCGTCGGTATGGCGACCAATATTCCCCCTCATAACCTGGGTGAAATCGTTGATGGATTGATGGCGTTGATTCATAATCCTGACATTACAGACATTGAACTCATGCAGTTCATTCCCGGTCCCGATTTCCCCACAGGCGGTGTGATTAATGGGAAAACAGGCATTCGTGAAGCCTATACTACCGGGCGCGGCTCAATTGTCATGCGTGGTGTAGCATCCATTGAAACTCTAGAGCGACGCGGCGCACCCGATCGTGAAGCCATCATCGTCACCGAGTTACCCTATCAAACCAATAAAGCAGCATTAATTGAAAAGATTGCTGAATTGGTGAATGACAAAAAGCTCGAAGGCATTTCCGATATTCGCGACGAAAGCGATCGGGAAGGAATGCGGATTGTAATTGAACTCAAACG
>JAJAYH010000213.1 GCA_026786325.1 Alkalinema sp. CAN_BIN05
CACCCCAGCCATGTAAAAAAACTAAAACTGGCCGATCGGTTCGCTCTCCAGATTTTGCCGTAATCCACTCGTAGTAACTATCACAGCCTCGAACTCTCAACAAAGGCATTTAGGCAGACTCAGGCTTGGGTAGGGACGATGGAAGAATAATCAGTTCGGCAGTCGATCGTTTCTCTACCATGTCACGGGTAATGACGCAGCGAGTCAAATCCTTACGGGACGGGACTTCGTACATGATGTCCAGCATAATCTCTTCAACAATACTCCGTAACGCTCGGGCACCTGTTTTCCGCCGGAATCCTTCAGACGCGATCGCCTTAATGGCATCCGATCGAAACTCTAGTTGCACATTGTCCATGCGCATTAATTTTTGATATTGCTTGACTAGGGCATTTTTTGGCTCAGTCAAAATGGCCATTAGCGTCTCTTCGTCCAGAGATTCAAGTGTTGCTACGACCGGAATCCGACCGATAAATTCAGGAATCATGCCAAATTTTACGACATCATCTGCCTGCATATTTTTCAACATGTCTGACGATCGTTTCTCTGCCGAAATGCCATCTTTGCTGCCCTGGATAAATCCCATGGACTTTTTACCAATGCGTTGCTCGACAATCTTGTCTAGCCCCATAAACGCACCGCCGCAAATAAATAGAATGTTGCTGGTATCTATTTGGATACAGTCTTGATAGGGATGTTTGCGTCCACCCTGGGGAGGTACGTTTGCTATTGTCCCTTCCAGCATTTTCAGTAGCGCTTGCTGAACCCCTTCACCGGAGACATCACGGGTAATGGACGGGTTCTCACTTTTACGGGCAATCTTATCAATTTCGTCAATGTATATGATGCCACGCTGGGCTTCTTCAACATCTAAGTCGGCCACTTGAAGCAGTCTCAAGAGAATGTTCTCAACATCCTCGCCCACATAGCCCGCCTCTGTTAGCGTCGTTGCATCGGCCACCGCGAACGGCACGTCCAAAATGTTGGCTAAGGTCTGGGCGAGTAAAGTCTTGCCCGATCCGGTCGGCCCAATCAGTAGGATGTTTGATTTCTGAAGTTCGATCGCGTCTTCAGGTTTACCTTCTTCTCCGTGGGATTCTAGATAAGTAAGCCGCTTGTAGTGGTTGTAGACTGCAACAGAAAGAACTTTTTTGGCTTCATTTTGACCTACTACATGCTGATCAAGATGCTTCTTAATCTCTTTTGGCTTAGGAATCTGGCCCATGGTGATGGGCGTGGTGCGGACTTTTTGCCTTTCGGGTTGTTGGTCACGGCGAGGGACGGCTTGGGGAGAGCTGCCCCCGTCAAACAGTTCTTCATCCAAAATCTCGTTGCACAGGTCAACACATTCGTCACAAATGTACACACCTGGACCCGCAATCAGCTTGCGGACCTGTTCTTGTGATTTTCCACAGAACGAACATTTCAAGTGTGAATCGTAGGTTTTCGGCATCGTGACTGTTAACCTCGTGCAACGATCGGTTCGATAAAGATTTATGTTTTCCGTAACCTGAGGGTCGTCGTTGTCTTGTTAGGAGACGAGAGAAAGCTGTGGAACTCCAACCCGATCGTGACGATAAATCACAGAATCGATCAAACCATAGACCTTGGCTTCTTCGGCAGACATAAAGAAGTCGCGTTCAGTGTCTTCCTCAATCTTTTCGAGCGGCTGCCCAGTATGATTGGCCATCAAGCCGTTCAACGTACTCTTATGGTAGAGAATTTCGCGGGCCATAATCTCAATATCTACAACTTGTCCCTGCGCACCACCCAAGGGCTGGTGAATCATGATCCGGGAACTTGGCAGTGACATGCGTTTGCCCTTGGCTCCACCCGAGAGTAGGAATGCTCCCATACTTGCGGCCAAGCCAAAACAAATGGTCGCCACGTCGCAGCGGACTTGATTCATGGTGTCATAAATGCCCATACCTGCGGTGATAGATCCGCCGGGGGAATTGATGTAAAGCTGGATGTCTTTCTCTGGATCTTCCGCTTCAAGGAATAGCATTTGCGCAATTATTGAGTCGGCTATGGTGTCATTGACATCAGTTCCGAGGAAAATGATCCGATCGCGAAGCAGTCGAGAATAGATGTCAAATGCCCGTTCTCCGCGTCCAGATTGTTCGACAACCATGGGAACGACGGTGGAGGAAAGAATCTCCTGATGGCGAGAAGTGCTCGTGAGGTCGTAGCCGGCAGATTGAGAAATCATAGGAATCGAAGAGGTCCAATTAAGGGTTTAAGGCGCTTATTTCCATTCATTATGCCTTAGTTCTTAGAGAACTGTTGGTGGATTAATGGGGGAATTCCCGAATTCAGAGGATGACCTTAAAAATCCTTCCCCCGGTTTGATCTGGAGGAAGGATTTTTGAATGATCGCCATTACAGCTTTGGATTATGCGTCTTCAGCTTCCACATCTACAATAGCGTCAGAGGCTTCGGCAGCTTCAACAACAGGTTTGAGTGTGCCTTCAGGAACCATCTCAAGGGTCCAGTTGGCCTCGATCCATTCCAAAATTGTTTCTTTGAGCATGTCTTCGCTCAGAACTTCTTTCAGACGTTTTGGATCAATATCTTCGCCGCGCATTTCTTCAAGTGCGTCGTTATAACGCTTGGTGAATGCCTCATCATCAACCTTTAAGCCTTCGATTTTTGCGACTTCGCCCAAGGCTAAGGTGCGCTTAATCCGATCGATCGCTTCAGGTTTCGATCGTTCTTTCAACATGGGAATCATGTCTTGGGTAAAGATCTGACGGATATCCATGCCCTGTTGTTGGAACTGCATGGCCGTCTGAGACAACATGTAGTTCAGTTCCCGATCGAGCAAGGTTTCAGGAATCTCGACTTCGATGTGGTTTAGCAGTTCATTGAGAATGGCCGTCTCTTTGTTCTGCTTGTTGCGATCGTCGATTTCGCGCTGGAAGTTGCTTTCCATGTTGCTGCGAAGTTCTGCGATCGTCGGCACATCGCCATTGGTGAGTTCACTTGCGAACTCATCGTTCACCTCTGGTAGCTCCCGGCCTTTGAGTTCCTTCAGCGTCATTTTAAAGGTAGCTGTTTGACCCGCTAGAGCTTCTTCTTGATAGTCCTCTGGGAAGGTGGCGATCACATCTTTTGTTTCGTCAATGCTCATGCCAATAATTCCGTCAATGAAGCCAGGGATAAATCCACCTTCTTCAAGATCCAGCGTGAAATCTTCCGCTTGGCCGCCCGGAACATCGGTCTCTTCGCCGCCGTCTGGAGTGTAAACGCCGTGATAATCAACGACGACGACATCGCCCATTATGGCCGCCCGGTCTTCAATTGGCACCAAAGTTGCAAGGCGCTTACGGTAGCCATCAATTGATTCCTCAATCCGGGCTGGGTCAAGCTTTACGTCTTCCGCTTGAACCGTTAGTCCTTTGTATTGGGCGAGTTTAACTTCGGGCTGAACATCGACAGCAGCTTTGAATACTAAGGCGTTGCCGGGTTCGTAGTTCGCGACAAGTTCCTCAAAATCCGACTTCAGTTGGAAGTTTCCGATCGCTGCAATATTTTCTTGTTTGATCGCATCTTTAATGGACTGATCGACCAAATCTTCTAGGGATGTCGCCTTGATTCCCATGGAGCCAAAGCGTTGCACAATGACCTGACGAGGAACCTTCCCCTTCCGGAACCCAGGTATATTGGCTTGGCGCATGAACTTCTGGATCGTGCTTTCGTACGCCTTTTTCGTCGTTTCCGCCGGAATCTCGATTTCTAAACCGATTTGGCTGGCGGGCAATTTTTCCTGGGTAACTTTCATCGTGGTAGCTATAGTATTAACGTTAGATAGTTGGAGATTGCGACTTTTCATCCTATCCCATGTCGGGGACAGGTTGACCGATGTTACTTAAATTAAGAATATTAGTAAACGATGTTTCTCTAAAGGTTTTGACAATCGGGATAATTCTTATGAATGCTAGAAGTTCCCTCTTAGAATTTGTCAAAACCTGGATAAAGATCCGTTATACTTGTAACTACAGAGTAGATAAGAATTTAGTGATACCTTGTTACTAATGATTCTTTGTTCTCAAGTTAAAATTTTGCTTTTGCGTTTGAAGATCCACAGCATCGTTTCATGGATTTCAGCGGTCAACCCAATCCAACCGGATGAATGATAGGAGGTTTAGTTTGAGACAGTTGTATCGCGTTGCCATTTTGGGCGCGACTGGTGCGGTGGGAACTGAGTTACTTGAGTTGCTTGAGGAACGGAACTTTCCCATTGCTGAGTTGAAATTATTGGCCTCCCCCCGATCGGCAGGCAGTCAGCTTATGTTCAGAGGTCAACCCCTCACCATTGAAGCCGTCACAGCGGACTCTTTTAAAGGTGTGGATATTGTTCTGGCATCGGCAGGCGGATCCATCTCTAAGCAATGGGTTAAGAACATTGTTGCAGCGGGTGCTGTGATGATTGATAACTCCAGTGCCTTTCGGATGGATGTTGACGTTCCATTGGTTGTGCCGGAAGTTAATCCGATCGCAGCTAAGGGGCACAATGGCATCATTGCCAATCCGAATTGCACTACTATATTGATGGTAGTTGCCGTTTACCCGCTCCATCAGGTTCAACCGATTCGTCGGATTGTCGCGGCTACCTACCAGTCTGCCAGTGGTGCCGGGGCGCGGGCAATGGAAGAAGTAAAGCTACAATCGCAAGCCATTTTGAATGGTGAAGCGCCTCAGGCTGAGATCTTGCCTTATCCGCTAGCGTTTAATCTATTCCCGCACAATTCTCCAATCCTGGAAAACAATTATTGCGAAGAAGAGATGAAAATGGTGAATGAAACACGTAAAATATTTGGTGATCCGAATTTACGTGTTACTGCAACCTGTGTGAGAGTTCCAGTTTTACGGGCACATTCAGAAGCCTTAAATCTGGAGTTCGATCGGCCCTTTGATGTGTCGAAGGCTCGGGAGCTTGTGGCAACAGCGCCCGGAGTTGAACTGGTAGAAAATTGGCAGAAAAACTATTTCCCCATGCCGATGGATGCCAGCGGAAAAGACGCTGTACTGGTAGGGCGAATTCGTCAAGATATTTCCCATGAGAACAGTTTGGACTTGTGGTTATGCGGGGACCAAATCCGCAAAGGTGCGGCGTTGAATGCTGTACAGATTGCAGAGTTGTTAATTGAAAAAGGTTGGCTGAAACCTCAATCTTGAGGATTTTCGAGACTTGGGTTTAAGGAGTAGATCTTGAGTGTGACGAACTTGAAAATAGGGTTTGGACGAGTATTGACGGCAATGGTGACACCATTTTCCGCTGATGGTACGGTCAATTATGAAGTAGCTGAGCGACTTGCTGTTCATCTCGCTGACAACGGGACTGATACACTAGTAGTATGTGGAACTACAGGCGAATCTCCCACATTGTCTTGGGATGAAGAGTTTGAATTGTTTCGAGTGGTGCAGAAGGCAGTTTCGGGCAAGGCTAAGGTCATGGCTGGAACGGGTTCAAATAGCACTTCTGAAGCTATTTTAGCTACCCAAAAAGCCCACAGTATAGGCTTAGATGGATCGCTTCAAGTGGTGCCTTACTACAATAAGCCACCTCAAGAAGGACTATATTTGCATTTCAAGGCGATCGCAGCAGCGGTTCCGGACATGCCCATCATGCTTTACAACGTTCCAGGGCGCACGGGGCAGTCGTTGGCTCCTGAAACCGTGGTTCGGTTAGCCGAAGTTTCAAACATTGTCGCCATTAAAGAAGCTAGTGGTAGCCTAGATCAAGCGAGTGATATTCGTCGATCGACTCCGCCTGGATTTGGGATTTACTCGGGTGATGACTCGTTGACCTTGCCGATATTGGCGATCGGGGGCTGTGGTGTTGTAAGTGTGGCTAGCCATTAGACAGGAAACCTGCTTCAGAAAATGATTCAGCACTTTGAATCCGGTCAAGTCGCCCAAGCTAGTCAAATTCATGCCCAACTATTGCCCTTATTTAAAGCACTGTTTCTCACCGCTAATCCAATTCCCCTCAAAGCTGCTCTGCGACTGATGGGCTGGGAAGTTGGTGGATGCCGTTTACCGCTCTGTGATGTGCCTAATGATGTTGTGACTGAGCTTCAGAGGGTCATGAAAGAACTCAAGCTTCTCTGAATAGCTCTTAGTTTATTTGGCAGATATTCAGGATTGGCATAATGCTCCAGGTTGAGCTGGTCATTAGCCTATAAAATCCTCCGATCGTAAGCCCTATCTCGTTTTTCACCCCTTCCCTAATTTACGAATAAAACACCAATGCCCAATTCGATTTCAATCAAAAAGTCCATGTCTGAATCTACTAATACATCCTTTTCGGAGAATTCCCCTATGACCCTCGATCGTACTCCCAAGCCCGCAATTGCTAAGTCTGACACCAGCGATCGTAAGATCGTCACTCGTGGCGGTGCAAAACCTCTCGTTAAAGCAGGTGAGCCTAGAACAATCGTCAAACGCGACACCAGCGATGCACTGAAAATCATTCCCCTCGGCGGTCTACACGAAATTGGTAAGAATACCTGCGTGTTTGAATATGGTGACGAGATTATGCTGCTTGATGCAGGACTAGCCTTCCCGACCGACGGAATGCATGGTGTCAATATTGTCTTGCCCGACATGACCTACCTGCGGGAAAATCAGCACAAAATTCAAGGCATGGTTATCACCCACGGCCATGAAGATCATATCGGTGGGATTGCATTTCACCTAAAACAAATCGATATTCCTGTCATGTATGGCCCAAGATTGGCGCTGGCATTGCTCGAAGGGAAATTACAAGAAGCGGGTGTGGCCGATCGGACCGAATTGCGCCGGGTTGGACCGCGTGACTTCATTCGCATTGGAACGCACTTCCTTGTTGAATTTATTCGCAACACTCACTCGATGGCGGATAGCTTCACCGTTGCGATTCATACGCCTGTTGGCATTGTGATTCATACGGGAGATTTCAAATTCGACCATACTCCCGTTGATGGCGAAACCTTTGATATTCAGCGTTTGGCAGAATACGGTGAGAAGGGTGTGCAGTGCCTGATTAGCGATTCCACTAACTCTGAGCTTTCCGGCTTTACGCCATCTGAGCGTGCAGTATTTCCAAACCTTGAGAAGATTTACATGCAGGCGGAAGGTCGCTTGATCATCACGACTTTTGCATCGTCTGTTCACCGAGTCAATATGATTCTGGAATTGGCGGAAAAGTATGGTAGGTCTGTCGCGGTACTAGGCCGATCGATGTTGAATGTGATTGCCCATGCGCGGAATCTTGGCTATATCAAGTGCAAAGATGAAACCATGGTTCCGATTAATGCGGTTAACCGGATTCCCGATAACAAATTGGTGATTCTGACCACCGGATCTCAAGGTGAGCCAATGTCGGCTCTGACCCGGATTTCTAATCAAGAACACCGTCAAATTAAAATCCGTGAAGGCGATACCGTTGTCTTCAGTGCCAACCCAATTCCTGGCAACACCATCTCGGTTGTGAATACGATCGATCGGTTGATGATGCAGGGTGCCAAGGTTGTTTATGGCCGTGAAGCTGGAATCCACGTTTCGGGTCATGGGTGCCAAGAAGATCAGAAACTGATGATCGCCTTGACCAAGCCTAAATTCTTCTTGCCCGTTCATGGTGAGCATCGGATGTTGGTGAAGCATTCCCAGACGGCTCAGTCCATGGGCATTCCAGCGGAAAACATGATCATTATTGATAATGGTGACACCATTGAATTGCGTGAAAATAGCATTTCTAAGGGTGACAAGGTTCCATCCGGAATTGAACTCATGGATACCTCTAGATCTGGAATCGTGGACGATCGGGTGCTGAAAGAGCGTCAACATTTGGCGGGCGACGGCGTTGTTACCGTTGCGGCGACTGTTGGCTGGGATGGCAAGTTGATGACTCGTCCTGAAGTGCATATTCGTGGGGTCGTGACCACATTGCCGACGGAAACGCTTCAACTCAAACTTCAAGCAGGCATGGAAGTGCTTCTGCGCGATCGGTGGTCTGAGTTTGCTCGCCCGATTAAAGATGGCGGTCAATTGGATGTAGATTGGGCTGGATTACAACATCAAATTGAGCGTGATGTTCAACGGGTCTTGCGTCGTGAAGTGCAGAGCAGTCCATTAGTGGTCTTCCTGTTGCAAAGCCCTGCTACTCCAGGAACCATGGGTGGCGATTCGGTTAAGTCGGCATCGGATGGCATCCAGAGCACAGGTGTGATTCCTAAGGTGAGAGCGGCGGCTAGAGTTGTCCCTTCGTTTGAAGCGGTCAATGCAGTTAATTCACTCAACACGGTTAATGCTGTGAATGAGGTCAATACTGTGAACACGGTCAATACGGTCAATGCGGTCAATGCGGTTGAGGCCGTCAATGCTGTGTCTAGTACGGTAGCGGGCGGTGCGACAACTCCTATTGTCAAACGTGCAACTCGTCAACGGGTTACAGCTCGGGCACGAGTCAGTGAGTAATTGACTAGTTGATTAATTAAAAGCACCGATCGGTTTGACTAAATTTGTTTTGCGAAATGCGGCAAATTGGTAGAGGCGATCGGTGCTTTTTTATAACGAGTTGACGGCACTAAAAATCCCTCGAAGGTTCGGACCCACATTCTGCCCTTTAACTTTCATGGGCTTGAATCTAATTTACCAACAGAGTCATAAATTGCGGGCTAATCCAAAAAATCCCGATCGGACTAAGAATTTTTCTAGTCCGATCGGGATTTTCATCCATAAGCCACAATTTATTCGAGGGTGGATTCTGCGGTAGTACTTTTTAGAAGTCGCATTAATCCTATCGAAAATAGCCTCTAAGCCGCAGTCTGCTGCTCATCTAGACGTAAGAGACGACGATAGAAGGCTTGAGAAAAGTCTGAAATGCGGCTACGGCGGTAGATGAAAATGACATCAATCAAAAAGTCTACAAACTCAAAGTTCGCCAACATGACTTCGTAACTCAAATCCGCATTCCCATCGAACTGAATCCGACAACGACACAGATCTGCTGGCAAGTTTGAAACGTTCCAAGTTGCGATGAATGGGATACTTTCGCCGCCCTCAATGTTGCGCTGGCCTTCCAGGTTTCCACGTTGATATAAGCTGATGGCAAAGGGCAGGATTTGCTTTTTGCTAGCTTGGGGATAGTAGGGTGTATATACTCCACATTGAGG
>JAJAYH010000214.1 GCA_026786325.1 Alkalinema sp. CAN_BIN05
CCAAACGGGTATGGTCTCGGGATCAGCTTCTAGAAAGGGTGTGGGGCCATGACTTCATGGGTGACAGCAAGACCGTTGATGTTCATATTCGTTGGTTACGTGAAAAACTTGAACTCGATCCCAGCCGTCCCATCCACTTAGTCACGGTGCGAGGCTTCGGTTATCGGCTCGGTTAAACATTTACCTTGAAACATGTAGTGCAGCTTGCGCTAGAAGACCTGGTTGCTGGAGTACGCTGATCTATAGTTCCTTTGCGATCGTTCAGTTGACCAAAAATTTGAGTGGAGTCTAAGTAGCCGTTTTGGTGGAATTTTTATTAGGGTTGGGAATTGGCGGCTTGGGGCTGCTGATTTATCGGATGCGTTTGTTAAAGACCTTGCAACGAGCCACCGACAGTGTAACTCGGGACTGTCTGGGATCTGAATTGCCGAATAGTGCGATCCATAAGAATGGGGCTTCCCATGACGATTTGAACCGCAGCCGATCGTCCGACAAAACCACCGGATCGTTATCCGTCACGTCCCAGCTTCTCCGTGCCCTAGACTTATTACTACAGCGCAATCTTTTTTTAGAACAACAAGTCTCGGACTGGAAGGCGATCGTCTCGACCTTGCCCGTTGGCTATTTACAAGTAGATGAAGACAATCAATTGATTTGGAGCAATTCGGCGGCCCTTGAATTGCTCGACATTCAGGACTACGAGATGGATCAGCCTCGGTTGCTGATGGAAGTTGTGCGATCCTATGATTTGGATTCATTAATAGACCAAGCCCGATCGATCAATAAAGTTTGTCAGCGGGAATGGAACCACTATCCCGCCTCAGTGAATGTGGCCCATGTTACTACCCCTACTGCTCATCCTTTACGAGCGTATGCTTTACCACTTCAACGAGGCAATCAAGTAGGCGTGATTTTAGAAAGTCGTGCAGAGGCCCAAGCTCTGTCTCAGCAACGCGATCGGTGGACATCAGATGTCGCCCACGAATTAAAAACCCCGCTCACCTCCATTCGTCTCGTCGCCGAAACCTTGCAATCTCGCCTAGAACCGCCCCTGCGAACTTGGGTCGATCGATTGTTGGTGGAAAGTATTCGACTTAGTACTTTAGTTCAAGAAATTCTTGACCTGAGCCATTTGGAAACCGCTGGCACCCGGCCTTTAAAAGCAACCATTATTGATTTGCCTCAATTAATTCGATCGGCGTGGCTGACCTTAGAACCGATCGCCAGTGCCAAGTTGATTACGCTGACCTATAAAGGGCCAGACGCGCTACGACTTCAAGGTGAAGATGCCCGATTGCATCGAGTATTGGTTAATCTACTGGACAACAGTATTAAATACACATTGCCCGAGCGCCCTATTTTACTTCAGCTTAGTTTGATTCAAGATCCCGCTATGATCAATGGAAACAGAAGCACCGAGTCAGACGCAAAACCTCGTACTAACGCGACCTTGATTCAAATCGATTTAATTGATGGCGGCGTTGGGTTTCCAGAAGAAGATTTACCGTTTGTATTTGAACGATTTTATCGAGCCGATCCGTCGCGTTCTAGAAATACTGAAACCTACGCATATGGCCAAGAAGAGAGATCCATCATCGCAAACGAATCTCCTTCTTCGCGTCTCCAAACCCAAACCCAAATCCCAATTCAACTATTTCAACCCAGCAGCGGCAGTGGTCTCGGGCTAGCGATCGTTCGTCAAATTGTGGAATTACACAAGGGAACGATCACGGCCCGTAATCATCCCGAAGGTGGAGCTTGGATACAGATTCGGTTACCGCAGAAACAATAGAGAATGAGGATTTGACAATATCCGGTTTCTCCGACTGCGTTTTAGACCCACCTGGGATTCAAATCCAAGGCTCATAGCCAAAGTCCGTTAAAACGGACTAAACAGCTCTCAAAGTAAGTCTTTAACCTGTTTCAACAGGTTTGCGTTCTTAGCCTGGGATTTGAATCCCAGAGCTAACCGCGCCGCGCCTGCAATTTTCGATAGACATCTTTAATATCTACATGGTGTGCCGCTAGTCCGACCATGGTGTGATAGAACAAATCTGCTACTTCCCCAGCAATATCATCTTTTTCGTTATCTTTGAATGCCATGATTACTTCCGCGCATTCTTCACCCACTTTTTTCAAAATACTATTGTCTCCGCCGGCCAAAAGTTTGCACGTATAAGACTTTGGATCGGGATGATCTCGCCGATCGCAAATCACCTCAAACACTTGCGACAAGGTATCCGCTGGAGGTGCAACCACTACGCCATCAATTTGATGGAAACAGCTTCGGGCACCCGTATGACAAGCAATATCGCCCACTTGCTCCACTGTCACCAATAAGGCATCACTGTCGCAGTCATAGCGAATAGTTTTGACCTTTTGTTGATGACCAGAGGTTGCGCCTTTATGCCAAAATTCCTGACGCGATCGACTCCAAAACCACGTTTCACCGCTTTCTAATGTTTTATTTAATGATTCAGGATTCATCCAAGCCATCATCAGCACGGTGCCATCCAAGTGATCTTGAACGATCGCAGGCACTAACCCCTGATCGTTGTATTGAATCCGATCGACCGGAACTGAACCTATAAGATTTTTCTGCACATCAGCCATACTCTTCTCGACTCCGATCGCATTTGCGAGATCTTCAATATCTAGAGACTTAAACTAGCATAAGACAATTCGCAGAAGACTTCGACATCCCTTTGCTATATCGCCGTCACACCCCAACCACATCCAGCAGCCATTCTAAATTCACCTCTTTCTCATTCATAACCTCCTTATTTCCTGAGACCCTATGCAAAAATTTAAACTCTCCCTTGCGACCGCTAGCACCGCCCTAATCCTTACGATCGTCCTGATGAGCAGCGGCCTTTTACTGGCTGTCTTAGCTGACGACATCGACCTGCCCGACGGTCCCCGTACCGCATCAGCCTGCACTCAAACTTGGTCAACCTCTGTCCCCAATGACATCATTCCAACCATCGTGCAACCCACCAAAATCGTCGTGCAACCTTGGAAAGGCCGTCACCATGTTTACGC
>JAJAYH010000215.1 GCA_026786325.1 Alkalinema sp. CAN_BIN05
CAATTAAACTATGGAATTCTGAAACATGGGAATGTGCGTATACGTTAAAAGCTCATCTGAACCGAATTTGGGCAATTGCCTTTAGTCCTGATAGTAGCTTCTTTGCCACTGGCGGTGACGACTATCTACTAAGACTATGGGATGTAGAAACAGGGCAATGTCACAGCATCTATACAGGACATACAAATCAGATCGTGTCTCTGTTATTTAGTGTAGATGGAAAGAACTTAATCAGCAGCAGTGCCGATCGAACTATCCGAATTTGGGATCTTATGACCAACGAATGTACTAGCATTCTCCAGCAGCACGAGCATTGGGTATGGTCACTTGCTCAAGTTTTAAATAATGACACTGGTGAAAGCTTTCTCCTAAGCAGTAGCCAAGATGCAACGATCAAAGTTTGGAATCTTCAGGATAGAACTCACAGCAAAACCCTACGTTGCCGCCTTCCCTACGAAAAAAGCATCATTACCGCCACAACTGGATTGACAGAAGCACAGAAGATGACGTGGCAAGCATTAGGCGCGATCGTCTGATTAAAAAAACCAAAAAGCTATCGCGTCATCTTAAACCTGTAAAACTTTTAATCTCGCTCGAAGCTGGGCAATGTCTTGGGCCATATCCAAAACCATCATGGCTCCGACTAAATTAAGTCCCAAATCTCGACGTAGCCGCTGGATTTGGGCAATTCGGGCAATTTCGCTTGTGTGTAACATCGCCCCGATCGGATGAATCACGCCCACCTGAACAAATTGCTCAATCACAACCGTTGAGGTCTCTGTCACTAGAGCCGCATATTCAAAGGTATAAAGCCGATCGCCTGCTGAGGAAACGACGCTATTTGAAAGACTAAACTCGCTCATTATAATGTCACCGTTTTGATCGCCGATCGTGGATTAAAACTACTATTAGCTTGGATTTTTTCATAGCAATCCTGTTCAATTTGACTCAGTTCCTGGGGCGAAACAATCTGGAGTTTTACAATCAAATCAGTTCGTCCACCCGACGGGGATTTCCAACCCTTCTCACGCAGTCGTAGTGATTGACCAGAAGACATTCCTTTCGGGACGCTCAGCATCACCAGACCATCGGGAGTCGGCACTTGAATTTGTATGCCTAAGACTGCTTCATCAGGACGAATCGGTATTTCCGCCGTCAGGTTCTCGCCCAAAAACCGGAAAAATGGATGGGCCAACAGTTCGATCGTCAGATACAAATCGCCACGCTGTTGGGAAAATGGACTCGGACGACCTTTGCCCTTAATCCGAATCCGACTGCCGGATTTGGCTCCCGAGGGAATTCGCACATTTACCGTCTCATCCTCCAATTGAAACTGTTTTTGGACTCCGTGAAATGCCTCCGAAAATGAAAGCGCGATCGCAGCTTCACTATCAGGGGCGGGGGCACGAGATCCACCAAAATCATCAGAGGATCGCGATCGGGCCGATCGGCTTGGTCCGCCCCGTTTTCCCATCAGATCATTAATAAAATCATCAAACCCACCATATTGATCGAAATCAAATCCCTCTGCATTAGAGTTCGTTGTATTAGGATTTTTCGCTCTCGGCGGCACACCCTCGGCAGCTTTCCAGTGCTGACCAAATTGATCATACTTTTGGCGTGCTTCTGGTTTTGACAACACTTCATTGGCTTCATTAATCGCTTTGAATTTCTCCTCCGCTTCGGAATTGCCAGGATTCACATCAGGGTGATGCTTACGGGCTAGTTTGCGATAGGCGCGCTTGATTTCATCGGGTGTCGCTGTTTTGCTAACACCCAATAGCGCATAGTAGTCTTTGAAGTCAGTTGCAGTAGGCATGATTCAACACTCAGCTAAATACTCAGCTAACTACTCAACTCACAAAATCGGCATCAATTACATCGTCCTGACCTGATGGTTGATCGGTTGCATTAGACTTACTTGCACCTGCTTGGGCATATACCGCACTGCCAATCTGTATCAGAGCTTGTTGGAGATCATTGGTCAACGATCGCATTTGGTCGGCATTTTCTTGAGCAATCGCCGATCGGAGTTCCGCAATCAATGATTCGGCCTGTCCCTTGTCCGTTTCAGAAACTTGCCCATCTAAGTCATTTAGCTGCTTTTCAGCTTGATAAACCAGCGAATCGGCATTGTTTTTAGTATCCAGATTTTCCCGCCGCCGCTTGTCTTCCTCACCATGGGTTTCCGCGTCGCGCACCATACGCTCCACATCATTTTTATCAAGGGTCGAAGCACCGGAAATCGTGATGGATTGTTCTTTACCTGTCGCCTGTTCTTTAGCCGTCACAGACAGCAACCCATTTGCATCGAGATTAAATGTGACTTCAATTTTTGGGATGCCACGGGGCGCAGCCGGAATCCCATCGAGCCGAAAGGTCCCGAGGGCTTTATTGTCATTGGCATATTCCCGTTCTCCTTGCATCACATGGATTTCGACATTGGATTGGGCATCGGCAGCGGTAGAAAACACTTCGGATTTTTTGACTGGAATGGTAGTGTTGCGCGGAATAATTTTTGACATTATGCCACCCATTGTTTCCACACCCAAAGACAGCGGCGTTACATCAAGTAATATAATATCTTTAACATCCCCAGCCAACACCCCGCCTTGAATCGCAGCGCCCACTGCCACCACTTCATCAGGATTTACCCCTTGATTGGGATCTTTGCCCGTAATCAGTCGAACTAACTTTTGGACGGCTGGAATTCGGCTAGATCCGCCAACTAGAACTACTTCATCAAGATTCTCACTGCTGATGCTGGCATCCTTTAAGGCTTGCTCAACGGGCAACCGACAACGATCGAGTAAGTCAGAACAAAGCTTTTCAAAATCTGCCCGTGTGATAGTGAAATCGACATGTTTTGGACCATCTTTATTGGATGTAATAAAGGGAAGATTAATACTCGTTTGAGTTGCATTAGAAAGTTCAATTTTAGCTTTTTCGGCAGCTTCCGTCAGCCGTTGGAGGGCTTGCTTATCAAGGCGTAAATCAATGCCTTCATTACGCTTAAAATCCTCAGCAATGTGATCGACAATTTTCTTATCAAAGTCATCGCCGCCCAAATGGGTATCGCCGCTGGTAGATTTAACTTCAAAAATGCCCTCACCAACATCTAAAATCGAAACATCGAAGGTTCCACCGCCTAAATCAAAGACAAGGATAGTCTCATTACCCTTCTTATTCAAACCATAGGCAAGTGCTGCGGCAGTCGGTTCATTCAAAATACGCAGAACTTCTAGTCCGGCAATCTTTCCCGC
>JAJAYH010000216.1 GCA_026786325.1 Alkalinema sp. CAN_BIN05
GCCTTGGGTATTGTGTTTGACCCAATTGTTTATGATGCCGATGCTTTTTTTATTGTTGAAATCTAAAGACTCGACTTTTGCGTTATAAAATTGTTGATTACGACGGATAAAGTTAGGACTGATGGGTGTATCTTGGTTGGTCCAAATAGAATTCGCAATGCTGAGCTGAATGTCTTTGCCGGGATATTCTAGGGCGTTGCGGAGATCTTCATTGGCGCTATTAAAATCGTCTAACGACAAGTCTTCTAGGGCAAGTGCCGCACCGATCGCCGTTTGGGTTTCCGCCGCTGCACCGTTATAGATCATGGCGATCGCTTGAGAAATGCTGATGGGCGAAATGAATAGATTTTTCTTAGGATCTTTTTTGTGAACTGTTGAGAAAAGATTCAAGCTAAATCGGGTTTGGGCAGCAATCAGCTTAGGGTTCATGGGTTTTAGCATTGATGCAGGCCGAGAAGTTGGTCCGTCAAGGCTGGGCTGGGCAAGACGGGAAGAATTGGGCTGGCTGGCTGTGGGCTGCGGATCTGCCGATCGGCTAGCTGGGGCGGTACAACCAATTGCACTCAACATTAGACTCAGCGCTAATAGGGATCCTCCGATTTTTCGATTGAATAGATGATTCTTCATGGATGCCCGGTGATGCGCTTGTATTGGTACTAGATAAGTTTAGATACAACGGAGAACGATCGATTTCGGGACATATTTGTACAATATATTCATTCGGAATTTTGTAACGTACCAAGTTGAGCGGAGGCAGACAAGACATTAATGAAGTAATAAATGTTCATCGTAGCTCCGAGGATTTACTAGGTTTCCGGCGGATTTCTACCAACCCAACTTGCTTACAACTCAGGCTCTCTCAATATCCAAACTCCTAAATTCTTAACCCTGACTCAATTTGCCTGTGAACCGCTAAAATCAGAGAATAGTTCAATTGAGGTACAAGCCTCTCTTACTGTGCTGATTACTTCGCTGCAACTGGAGAGAAAGATGCCGAAAGTCCCAAACATTCTGATAGAAGCAGAAATTACGCCTGAAAGAAGAGATGAAGCTGAAGCAGAGATACGGGACAAGCAGAAACCCATAGACTATGTCACGAAAGAATATCCCGTGGAAATACTAGTCCAAAAGTATACCCACGGGCTGGCAGATGATACAAACGAATTGTTTATCCCGGATTATCAACGAGAACTAGTTTGGGGTGATGCAATACAGTCAAAATTTATTGAATCTGTGCTTTTAGGATTACCTATCCCATCTATTTTTGTGGCTGATATTCCCGGAGATAAGGATGAAGCACGATTGGAAATTATAGATGGGGTACAGCGTATCCGAACCTTGGCTAGATTTATAAACGATGAGCTAAAGCTTGAAAATCTCGAAAAATTGAAGAAATTGAATGATTTTAAATTTTCTGATTTATCATTTCCTCGTCAAAGGCGTTTTAAGCGAACTTCGTTACGGATAGTTGAATTGACTGACAAAGCGGATGAAGCTACTCGCAGAGATATGTTCGATCGTATTAACCAGGGCGCTGTTTCATTGAACACTATGGAGATACGCAGAGGGATACAGCGTGGACCATTTCTTAAATTTATTGATCGGTTATCTGAAAATTCTAAGTTCCGAAGCTTATGTAAATTTTCAGAAGTGCTTGTTGATCGACTTGAACCGCAAGAATTTGTGCTGAGATTTTTTGCTTATCTAAATAATTACGAGAATTTCAATCGTCAGGTTAATGAGTTTTTAAATGAATATCTAGAGAATAATGATCGCAGTTTTAATGATGAAATAATGCGAACTGAGTTTGAATCAATGCTTGATTTCATAGAGAAGTATTTTTCAAATGGATTCCAAGGTGAAAAAAATACTGCACCTTCCCGAATCCGATTTGAAACACTGGCTGTAGGTACGGCACTTGCATTGAGAGAAAAAAGCGATCTTAATCCAATCTCAATGGCATGGCTTGAATCGCTAGAATTTAAGGCATACACTACATCAGACGCAAGTAATTCTAAATCTGAAGTGAAAAATCGGATTGAATATGTTCGCAATCAACTTCTCTTTAAATCATAACTAGTGTATTGGTTCAAGATTTTACCTATCGAGCTAATGAAGTTAGCAAATATTTTATTTTCTTAAAAAGTCTAGAGCAAAACACAACCAAACTAAGCATAGGTGACAAGGTCGATCAATCAAGAATTAAAGAAATTGATCCTGAATTACTTAACACTTTAAAGGCAAGTGGATTTCTGTTGCTATATAACTTAGTAGAAGCAAGCATGAGTAATGTCATCGAAGCAATTTTCGATAAACTTAAAAGCGAAGGGATATCTTATGATGAGATAAGACCTGAACTTAAAAAGATTGTCATCAAGAATCTTAAAAGGCCGAATATCAGTGATGATGTTTACCTCAAGATAGCAGTAATTTCTGTTGATATTATTAATGCTGGTTTTAGCAAGAAAAACTTGTTCTCTGGAAATTTAGATGCAAAAAAGATAAGAGACATTGCCGACGACTATGGATTTTCTCATCTAACTGATCCCCTAAAAACTGGCAATGGCAGTGATCTTTTAACGATCAAAGACATTAGGACTAATCTGGCACATGGTATTAAATCTTTTGCAGAAGTAGGACGTGACAAAACAGCAGACGAACTTTTAGAGATGAAAAATAAGGTGATTAGATATTTAAAGCAAATATTACAAAATATCGAGATTTATTTAGATAACAAAGAATATTTGGATACTTCTGCTGGGAAGTATTCTTAAGTGACCGAGTTATCAAAGCTCAAGCTTGCCTGTGTTCCAAGGGCTGGGAAGAGCTAACGTAGATTAAGGACCGGAACGCTCCACCATGCCAACGCAAATGCCTGAGTCGGTTCATTGATTTGCGATCGAAAGACTACCCGAATTTTGTACTGGCCCGATCGGGGAATTTTATGAAATATATGTTCGACGCTATCTACATCGCTAACAGACGAGGCAATGCTACGGCGAGTATCTTGTTCGGCGGCGGGCATCAGATAGAGATCCAGATTATTTAAGCCCCGATCGACAAAGGTCTCAGTCAGGTCGAATTTCCCATTCAGATTGCGGTCCTGTAAATCAACTCGGCGGTCCCAAGCTAAGGTCAGGGAAATGTAGCTGTTGGCTCTAAGCTCGGGGGAAATCGAGTAATCCACAACCCTAGATTGATCAATAGTTCGATAATCCCAGCCGATCGGTGGCACCATTCCTGGTTTCCATTGTCCGCCATCGAATTGCTGATGGGCACGGCTAGCATTGAGATGTCCGGTGCCGAACTGGACGTTTAGCGGAGATGGATTGCTTGTTGAATCTGATGGGAGATTTTGAGACGTGAACCAGTTCTGATTATTTTTTTGCATCATCGTCCGAGACATCCCCAGCAAATTCCCATCGCCAGAATCCTGAAGCTTGTCTGCCGAATTCATCAACACTACTTTCATCACCTCATGACGGCGCGCATCCGTGGTCCAAGGCAATGAACAACCACTGCCCCGCTTACAGCTTTTCACAAGTTGCCGATCGCCCCACTCCTGAAGCAGCGCGACCGTCCCCGTGACATGGGGTGTGGCGAAACTGGTGCCTGTTGCCGTAGTGATTTGACCATTCAGCTTACGAACGGTGATGCGGTGGCCGGGGGCTGAAAGCGCAACCTGTCGGCGGTCTCCAGTATTACTTTCTTTGCCACGACGGGGCTGACTAAGGCTGGAGATGGTGTCGCTAAGGTTTGAAAAATCGATTTTACTGTCGCGATCGTTGTCGCGATCGTTCACGGCTTTTGAAGAGGCGATCGTCATGCCATTGTAATGATCGGTTGGAATGGGAATGCCGCCTTTCCCTTGGTTTCCCGCAATCACATACAACACATCCTGAACCCGTGCCGACCAATCGACACACTGGGTCAACAACGCATTGCCGTCGAGTAATGCATTGGGCCGTGGGTCTTCCGAGAGTGATTCGCCAAAGCTTAGATTTATCGCCCGGACATCATTGCTATTTTGCAGGGCAACCGTTTGGGCCGCAAGACAGTCTTCTCGCTGGGCACCTCGCATGATGCCGCCTGCTGCTGCTGAATAGACTCGGGCATTCGGTGCTATGCCTTGTAGAAGTTTGTGCTGACCGAGAATGATGCTGGCTACTTGGGTTGCATGGGGATCGACTTGGGTTTGGAGCGTCTCGCCATCGATCGGATCTATGGTGAGATTGCTAGAAATAGCCAATCGATCGCGATAAAGGACCTGATTGAGTTTGAGATGAAAAAATGAATGTTCAGGCTGAATTCGCTTCAGTTTATCCTGCGCTTTATCAACCCCAAACATTGGCGGGCGGCCTACTTCGACCTGACCAATCACAATTTTTCGACCCGTCAAATTAAAGGGCGATCGCTGAAGTCGAAGGGCATCAATCCCATTTGGTCCAACAGAACCCTGCTCTACAGGTGGCGGAACAACGGTGAATCCGGTACTGAATAGACTGGCCACTATCAGAACACCAAGGGATGCGATCGGATGCGATCGGCTCGGCGGTTGTTGCGTTCTCATAGTCTCAAACCGCCCACTTCAATTTTTCGTATTCATATCTTAGGGGCATCTTAGGGATATGTGGGGGATATGTGGTGCTAAAAAAGATTCACGTTTTGTTAAACTGATTACATCTGTGTACTGTTCTCCATGATTTTCGAGACCATGCACCGTCAATCCTTTATTTTTTGAGCCTGCCATGACCTCCCAAAAAACCACGATGATCTCACCCTCTATTTTGTCCGCTGACTTTGGTCGTCTAGGTGAAGAAATTCGGGCAGTGGATGCTGCGGGTGCAGACTGGATCCATGTGGATGTCATGGATGGTCGTTTTGTCCC
>JAJAYH010000217.1 GCA_026786325.1 Alkalinema sp. CAN_BIN05
GATCGTGGCTTCTATCGAGTCGAGATCTAAATCTTGCCCACTAATTTGAAGTACAGAAGGCCGATCGGGTCGTCCAACTAAGCAAGCCTCATCTTCAATTTCAATGTATTCACTCTTTTGTTCAGTAGCGATGAATTGAAATCCATATCCTTGGCCATTGACTAGATTAAATAATCCTTCCGCCCGATCGATTTCACCATAAGCTCCAGAGGTCAATTCCATCCAAAATATATCTAAACTTGCTGGATCTAACACTGTCTGAAATAGGTCGATTTGTAACATTGGAAATAAGAATAACTAAACAGATTCTATAGTCTAGTAAATCACAATTTCTGCTCGAATTACACACGAGTTAAGCAATTTGTTAACATTTGTTGAATCTGGAGTGGATTGATTTTTTGCCCGATACAAACAAGTTGATTATTCGGTTCTGTCTCCCAGATTCCATCATCGATTTGAAAGCGTTTACCACTCAATTGAAAAATATGTTGAGCATTACTTTCTTGGAACCAAAGAATTCCTTTCATTCGGAAAATATTTGCAGGAAGTTGATAGTCTAAAAACTCCTGAAATTTTTTCAAATCAAATGGACGTTTGCTCTTAAATGAAACTGAAACATAGCCGTCATTTTTAACATGGGAAATAAGTACATTATCTTGAGATGCCTCCTGATAGGTCCCTGTATCACCAAGTTGTACATCTAAAATTAATGGCAAAGGAACGTTTCCGTCTTGCATTCTTAGAATTCGAGCATGTTCTTTAATATCTTCAATCTGCCGATCGATCTCCTCCAATTTCTCTGGTGAAACCAGATCAGTCTTATTGACTAAAATAATATCGCCATAGACCACTTGTTGAAAAAGAACTTCACTGCTAAGTAGTGAAACCTCAAAATGTTCTGCATCGACAACGGTTAGAATAGAATCCAATGTCGTCATATCACGGAGTTCAGTACCGAGAAGTGTCAGCGCGATCGGTAGTGGATCAGCTAATCCTGTTGTTTCAATAATCACGGCATCAATCCGATCGCGCTGTTCTAAAAGCTTATGCATTGCATTGAGCAACCCATCATTTAATGTGCAACAAATACAACCATTAGTAAGCTCGATCATATCCTCTTCGACAGTCACTAAAAGCTGACTATCAATATTAATATCACCAAATTCATTCACTAAAATAGCAACTTTCAAACCATTTAAATTATGCAGAATACGATTCAACAACGTCGTTTTCCCACTACCCAAAAAACCTCTAATAACAGTAACCGGAAGCCGATCGTTCATAAAAATACTCTAAACTAACAACAACTCCCCTCCAGTCCCCCCTTATTAAGGGGGTTAGGGGATCTCTTAATGGAATTGTGGGCGATGACGAATCTGATCCATGAACTCTTGACGTTTACGATCGTCCTCTGCAAATGATCCTCGCATTGCACTTGTCACTGTCCAAGAACCGGGCTTCTGGACACCGCGCATAACCATACACATGTGAGTCGCTTCAATCACAACAGCTACACCTTTGGCATTCAACAAACCCGATAGTGCATCTGCAATTTGATCTGTTAAACGTTCTTGAACTTGCAAACGACGGGAATACATTTCACAGATTCTCGCAATCTTAGATAGTCCAATAACTTTACCATTTGGAATATAAGCAACATGTGCTTTTCCAATGATCGGTAGAATGTGATGTTCACAGGAACTAAATAGATCAATATCCCGAATCAACACCATTTCGCTAGATTTCTCCGTGAATACTGCTCCATTGAGCAATTCATCTAGAGAATCAGTATAGCCTTTTGTCAGGAACTTAAGTGCCTTTACCATACGCTTTGGAGTATCTTTCAACCCTTCACGATCGGGATCTTCGCCCAGCCCGATCAATAGAGTACGTACAGCTTGGCGCATTTCTTCCTCAGTTACAGGAGGATGCGATGAAGTTTTGACGGTTGCGATCGCTTGAACAGCGCTGATTTCATTCGCTTCACTAACTACATTTGCAAGCATTACTTGGTTAGGACTCATAGGATTCAGTTGGGGTTCTAGGGATGTATTTAGTCAGTACAGATTAAACCTGCAAACAATCATGGGACTGTTGCAGGCTCAATAAATAAACAATCTCTTAGGTGTTCTCGAATTGCATCTTGATCTAAATCTCGGCCAATTAAAACCAATTGATTACCCTTGGGATGTTTCTGATCGGTTTCTAAACTACAGCGTTTGCCACTGAGCTGAAAAATATGGCGCAGATAGCTTTCACGAAACCAGAGAATTCCTTTACCACGAAAGACATTGGGTGATAAATTATCGAGAAATTCTTGGAACTTTTTAATTGAAAAAGGATGAACACTTTTAAATGAAATACTCGTAAATCCGTCATTTTCTAGATGATCTGATTCATGACTATGATGATGATGTTTGGGTTGGTTATCATAACGATCGGACTCCATCGCTCCAACATCTAAAATTAAGGACAGTGGTGCTTGCGATCGGACTGTTTCTAGAATTCTAGCTTGTGGTTTTAAATCTCGAATAAACCGTTCTAACTCTTGTACCGTACGACTATCAACCAAATCAACTTTATTCAATAAAATAATGTCACCATATACAATCTGATTTAGTGCTGCCGTACTCTCAAAATGGTCGGGCGTGAAGGTCTCGCTGTCTACGACGGTAATGACAGAATCCAATCGCGTCATATATTTAAGATTACTACCTAGAAAGGTCAAAATAATCGGTAATGGATCAGCAACGCCTGTAGTTTCCACAACTAGATAATCAATTTTATCGCTACGTTCCAGTACTCGATATACCGCATCGACCAAATCTGCATTAATCGTGCAGCAAATACAACCATTGCTCAACTCAATCATGTCTTCATCGATCGAAACTAAAAGCTGACTATCAATATTAATATCGCCAAACTCATTCACCAGAACCGCAACCTTCAAATCGTGGCAGTTCTGCAAAATCTGATTGAGCAGGGTCGTCTTACCACTGCCCAAGAACCCGCTGATTATTGTCACCGGAAGTCCAAGCTTCGGAACCGATTCACTCTCAAAATCACCCACAGCATTGAACATAAGACCGTCCACAACTAGCCGAGCAAGCATCCAGCGATCGCGCCACTAAGGCAATCACACAAGATGTATAGTATCTTAACATGAGAATGATTCTTATTCTATTTTAATCTGCTCCAACGAACTTGGCCTGAACTGACTCCGCCTGAATATGGGATAATTAGGATGAAATGACCCATTCAATCGACCCGTTTTTCAGGAGAATGCCTTGATTACTGAGACTTTCAAAACCACTAAATCTGAAGAAATCTTTGCCGTCGCACAGAAAATTATGCCGGGTGGTGTGAGTTCACCAGTGCGTGCCTTTAAATCCGTTGGCGGACAGCCGATCGTGTTCGATCGGGTGAAGGATGCCTATGCTTGGGATGTGGATGACAACAAATATATTGACTATGTGGGCACCTGGGGACCAGCGATTTGCGGTCATGCACGGCCTGAAGTGATTAAGGCGATTCAAGCGGCGGCTGAAAAAGGGACTAGTTTTGGTGCGCCCTGTGCATTGGAAAATGTGTTGGCGGAAATGGTGATTGACGCGGTTCCCAGTGTAGAAATGGTCCGTTTTGTCAACTCCGGCACCGAGGCTTGTATGGCGGTTCTGCGCTTGATGCGGGCGTTTACGGGGCGGGAGAAGCTAATCAAGTTTGAAGGCTGTTACCACGGTCATGCGGATATGTTTTTAGTCAAGGCAGGTTCTGGGGTTGCGACCTTGGGGTTGCCTGACTCCCCTGGTGTGCCCAAATCGACTGCTGCTGCCACGTTGACTGCTCCTTATAATGACTTGGATGCCGTCCGCAAGCTATTTGCTGAGAACCCTGGTGAAATCTGCGGTGTGATTCTTGAACCTGTTGTGGGGAATTCGGGATTCATTGTGCCGGATGCTGGATTTTTGGCGGGCTTGCGTGAATTGACGACGGAAAATGGCGCGCTGCTGGTGTTCGATGAAGTGATGACGGGATTCCGTATTTCCTATGGTGGTGCGCAGGCGAAGTTTGGGATTACGCCCGATTTGACGACGATGGGCAAAGTGATTGGTGGTGGGTTGCCTGTGGGTGCTTACGGCGGTCGGAAGGACATTATGCAAATGGTTGCGCCTGCGGGTCCGGTGTATCAAGCGGGGACTCTTTCGGGGAATCCGTTAGCGATGACGGCAGGGATTAAGACGTTGGAGATTCTGAAGCAGCCTGGGAGCTATGAATATCTCGATCGGGTCACGAGCCGTTTGATTAATGGGTTGCTGGCGATCGGGAAAGAGACTGGTCATGCAATGTGTGGCGGTTCTGTCAGCGGAATGTTTGGGTTCTTCTTTTGCGAGGGTCCGGTGCATAATTTTGAAGACGCAAAGAAGGCGGATACGGTGAAGTTTGGTAAGTTCCATCGGGCAATGCTAGAACAAGGTATCTATTTGGCTCCATCCCAGTTTGAGGCTGGATTTACGTCTTTGGCGCATACTGATGCGGATATCGATCGGACTTTGGAAGCGGCACGGACTGTATTATCTAGTTTATAATTGATAGTTTGATTTAGGGCGATCGTACTTCGGTGCGATCGTTTTTTTGTTTGAATTGCACCGTAATATATGAATGTGCATACGATATTGTAAATTCTAGAGAGGATGATATGTCATATGGCGACTTTACATTAGCTAAAGTTAAGAAGGAATTGGGGATTGAAATTATTGAAGGCGTGAGTTTATTTGATGCGGTAGCTCCGATCGCATCATCAGCCTTTCTGGTGGAAGCATTACGGCGGTTTGGTCAGTTGGCAACATTAGTAAATACTGAGAAAGCCCGATCGGAGTTTTTGATTGCTCCGATTTTAGGTGAGGTTGTTGAGCAATCCAATCGGCAGGTGAGTCTTTTTTCAGGGCGGAACTTTACAGTAGATGCGGAGAGAGGGTTGCAGGGATTTTGTGATTTTATTTTGAGTCGATCGCCGGAACAAATTGATGTGGTGGCTCCGGTGATGACGATCGCTGAAGCCAAGAATGAGAGTATTTCGAGTGGATTGGGACAATGTATGGCGGAAATGATCGCAGCTCAGATCTTTAATGCACGAGAAGGTGCGCCTGTTAATGTAATTTATGGTGCGGTGACGACGGGAACGACTTGGCGTTTTTTGCGATTGATTGGATCACGGATTTGGATTGACGATCGTGAGTATTTTATTAATGAAATTGATCATATTTTGGGGATTTTGATGCTGCCATTTTCAGATATTTTATAGTTATGGTAACAGCGATTCTCTGAACTCCGGTGCTTGATAGTGGAGCCGAATGATTTGACTATTATGGAGCGGCGAAATTGCATAGGTTTGCCTTTGATCATCACTGAATTCGACTTCATACACATCCGGCGCGAGTAGTTTTACGATCGTTCCCACTTGTCCGACTAATAGATTGTGTTCAGGTAATGAAGTATTCAATGCCACGACATCTAGAAGTTTGATTTTTACTAGACTTTCAATCATCACAAATCACCTCAAAATGTAACCGAGTAACCGATCGCAATCGTAGTTTCCCCCTGAGCCTAATCGATAGATAACCGATCGCCCCACCACTCAAAGAATCAAACCTGCCGGATTTTTGCTAAACTTTGCGAAAGAAAGAAAGCCGATCGTGCCCCGACTCATCAACCTTGTTGTCCTTTCGCCAATCCCCAGTTTTTCCTGTGTCAAAACGAGTCATTGCACAACCGCTACCCGTAGATATTCGTGACTGGTCTTTTCGAGGGCTTGACTGTCAGGGCTGGGATTTTTCGGGGCGAGATATTCGGGGATGTGATTTTAGAAAAGCTAAATTGAATGGTGCGAGCTTCACTAAAGCGATCGCTGGAAGAAGTGAAAAACAACAGACAACAAATATAGTAATAATACTCGCATTCGCAGGCGCAGGCGCAGGCGCAGGCGCAGTCGCAGTCGTAGGCGCATTTGCAGGCGCATTCGCAGTCGCAGGCGCAGGCGCAGTCGCAGGCGCAGGTGCAGTCGCAGGCGCAGTCGCAGTCGCATTCGCAGGGGCATTCGCTTTCGCTGGAGGATTCGCAGTCGCAGGGGCAGGCGCAGGCGCAGGCGCAGTCTTGGCGAGGAATGCGATCGATGCTTTCGCGAAAGGTCAAATAGTTGTAGGGATTGTTTTTAGTGTAGCGGCGATCGCTGCGTGGGCATTTGCAATTTACTCGTCTCGTGAAGCGGTTAAAGAATTCAAAAATGCAACGGGAACTGATTTCTCAGGTGCGATCTTGAAGTCCGTTGATTTTACAGATGCTGTACTCAATAATTGCAAATTTGATAATGCAGAAACCAGTCATGTGAATTGGAAAAATGTAACTGGTGAGCAATCCACGATCGACTTCACAGAACCTCGAATGCAATTACTGATCAGTCGAAAAGGCGCAAATGGGATTTATCAAAATTTAGACTTGAGCGATCGAAATCTCTTTGAAATAGAC
The DNA here is from genome assembly GCA_026786325.1 of Alkalinema sp. CAN_BIN05. Lineage (GTDB taxonomy): Bacteria > Cyanobacteriota > Cyanobacteriia > Leptolyngbyales > Leptolyngbyaceae > JAAFJU01. Next base: position 6,523 of record JAJAYH010000217.1, read on the forward strand.
TTGATGAAAGCCAATCTCAGCCGAGCAGACATCACAAATTCTAACTTTCAGAAAACAGATCTTCGTTTCGCCAATCTCTCCAATACCAAAGCAGGCGGCACCGATTTCAGCCATGCCAAACTAACAGGAGCCTGCATCCAAAACTGGACCATAAACTCTGATACAAAATTTGATGGCATTGAATGCGAGCATATTTACCTTACCCCTGACCACAACCCTGAAAATCGCCGTCCACTCTCCGGCACCTTTGAACCGGGAGACTTTCAACTATTAGTAGACAAATTTGCTGATACCCTTGATTTCATTCTGCGCAGAGGCACCGATCCAGTTGCCTTTCGTCAAGCCCTCAGCCAATTTCAGCGAGACAATCCTGAAGCCCGAATCAAAGCAATGGTTGACTTAGATCCCGATCGAGTTCTAGTCCAAGCTACCGTTCCCGATACCACCGATAAAGTCCAAGCCTTCGAGCAATTTGAAACGAATCAAGCGGTACTTCAACTTGCCAACGAAAAAATTCGCTATCTTGAAGGCGTTGAAGAAGGTAGACAACGCGCTCAGGTTGAAACTCAAAACAATCTCAGCATGATGCAACTGTTTATCCAACCTTCCACAACAAACATGAAAATTATTGCAGGGACAAATCCCCAAGGAGACACCGTGACTGACAAAAGCACTCAATACCAAACAGGTGACAACGCCAACATTGCGATCGGTCGTTCCGCCATCAACAGCGGTACAGGCGCAGCGGCAGCAGGTGACATCAGCGGTAATCTGAACATCACACTCTCAGACCTCGCCGCCACCGAAGACCCAAAAAACAAAGAACTCGCCACCCTTCTCGACCAAATCAAAAAGACGATCGAATCCCCCGATTGTGAACTAGACGATCGGTATAAAAAACGCGCTCTAGAATACCTCGATAACCTTGCAAACCTCGCCAAAGAAAACCCCGAAAATCGAATTGAACAAGCCAAAAACAATCTCGAAGATCTTGCGGATGTTGCAGACAAAGGTTCAAAAATCGCTACTTTTACTGAGAAATGTTTCCCGACGGTTATGGTTGCGATCGGTGCCTTGAAACTGTGGTTTGGGATTCCGTAATTCAACAATCTGGTAAAATAAAACAACCAAGAGTAAGCAGTCATGACCGAACTCAAACTAATTTCTAAGCAATCAGCCTCAATTCAGCCGTTAGTTAAAAACGCGATCGACTCATTTGTTCGATCGGCTGAAGAAGGCATCCAAAAAACACAACAAAACTTGATTACATTTGAAACAAAATATGGAATGATCACGAGTGAATTCATTCAACGTTATGAAAATGACGAGCTTGATGAAACATTAGAATTTGGAGAATGGATTGGTGAATATCGAATGTTACAGGGACTAATAGAAGACGCAGATCAACTGAGAGGGATTGAGTTTGCTGCTTGATGAATACTTCCAACAAATTAAAACTCTTATTGATTACAGTCCCATCATTGAAGAATCAACCTTGGTTTATGAAGCCCGAAGTCGCGATCGGGGATTCATTCGGGGCGAACTGCTGCTGATTGATGGCTCCATTCTTTTCGTTCGAGAATTTGTTAAAACCACATCAATTGTTGACCGAGAAATGTACACCTATCAATACATGACGGCAGATAATAAGCTTATTTTTCGATATGACAATACTGGTCATCATCGCAAGTTAAACCTCCTAACCTTTCCTCACCACAAGCACGATCGTAGCGAGACAAATGTAATTGCTTCAAATGCACCAGTGTTAGCCGAAATCTTAGAGGAAATTTCTCAATTGAATTAATGGCTAAATCTTTCGCGCCATCGATCGATTTATTAACACTACAAAAAATCTGAACATGTATTTATTACGAGATCTCGAAAACCGATCGCAAAAACACAAAATAAGAGCAGAAGTGAAGCAGCGGTTTGGTGGTTCTTGTGCATATTGTGGCTGTACTCCCCCCGTGTTGACCTTGGATCATGTTGTGGCGAAGTGCAAAGGCGGGTTTGATGTACGATCGAACCTCGTTGGAGCTTGTCGGCGTTGTAATAATAGCAAAAAAAGCAAAGAACTATGGCAATGGTGGCAATCGTCGTCTTGGTGGTGTGAAGTCCGGGCAGAGAGGCTTTCCAGTCAAGTATTAATTTGTAAAATGAAACAACGATCGCAGCCTTAAATCACTCTTACGATTATTGCCGCCAAATTGCATCCGCAACGCGCATGACATCATATATTTCAGCCACATCATGAACCCGTAGAATGTTTGCCCCATTTGCAATAGCCCCGCAACAAGTCGCCGCCGTTCCCCAAATCCGTTTGCTCGGATCGCTTTGATCTAGAATCTTACCAATAAAACTCTTTCGCGATGTCCCGACGAGAATTGGACAATTAAGAACTTTGAATTTTGCTAAGTCTTGAAGTAATTGTAAACTCTGTTCAGAAGTTTTTGCAAACCCAATACCGGGATCAATAATAATCTTACTTGAATCAATACCAGATGCGATCGCAGCCTTAATTCGAGATTGTAAAAAAGTAATAATCTCACCTGTTAGATCATCATATTGTGTAAGCTGTTGCATCGTTTTCGGAGTTCCCCGTAAATGCATCAAAATAATAGGTACATTCAACGCCGCAACAGTGGAAAGCATTTGATCGTCAAACGTCGCACCAGAAACATCATTAATTATATCGGCTCCGGCTTCGATCGATTGTTCAGCAACGATCGATTTTGTCGTATCAACCGAAATCGCAATATTGTCAAACAACCGATCGGCCCGAATCGCTTTCACAACTGGGATTACCCGATCTAGTTCTTCCTCTAAACTGACATCCGCAGCATTCGGCTTCGTGGATTGTCCGCCGATGTCTAGAATGTCTACGCCATTATTTCGCATGTGTGTAGCTTGAACGATCGCAGCATTCACATCGTCATACAGGCCGCCATCGCTAAAACTATCGGGCGTTACATTCAGAATGCCCATCAGGTAGGTCCGCGATCGCCAGTCGAAACGATAGTTGCGGGTTTGCTGCCTATGAAGTTGCATGGGGCGGAGTTGCATGGGGCGATCGGAGTGCTTCGTGATGTGTTTTGTGATGTAGTTTAGTTTAGGCTAATTTACTGGGATAGTTAATCAGCCATCACACCTCTATATTGAGAAATGTTAATTTGCTCTGGCTAAGACCTTTAATACATCGTTTTTTGAATTTGGAATCGCTGGATCAAAATAGATTGGAGGTGATTTTTAGTGTGGACTGAAGTACGATTGAAGATACGATCGGTATTGAGCCTGATCCCGCATCAACTCCCCAATCTATTAATGAAAACCTTTTGAGTTTGATTTGTTGTGACTACGCTACAGCCACAGTTTTTAGCCCCTCACCTCTCGTTGCATATCGGTTCCGATCGTCAACAGTTACCGTTGACGGACAGAGTCTGTTGGACGGTTGGGCGAGGCGAGGAGAATGATTTTGTATTGGGCGATCGGTGGATTTCTCGGAACCACGCGATGCTTCAGAGCATGGAAACAGGTGAGGTCTACCTGATTGACTTGGGCAGCCGCAACGGATCCTTTGTTAATGGCCGTCGGGTGAGTGTACCCGTGACTCTGAGAAGCGGCGATCGCCTCACCTTTGGGCAGACCGAACTTGATTTCTATGCGCCGCCTCGACGGGCCTATTTGCCGTCTTCTGATGCAGAAATGCGAGATTTCACCGCAACAGCTACGTTACATGTGCGCTGCTTGATTTCGGTGTTGGTGATAGACATTCGGGATTTTACGGTGCTGACCAGGCAGTTGGATGAACAAGTGTTGTCGGAGATGATTGGGACGTGGTTCCGCCGATCGGGTGAGATTATCCGTAGATATGGAAGCTGGGTTGATAAATATATTGGCGATGCCATTATGGCCGTGTGGATCCATGGGAGCGATGTTGTCGGGCCAGGGGAAATGGTGCTCGTATTGGAGGCGGTTCGTGAGATTTATCAGATGACCCAGGAAGTCTCAGCACAGTTTCCGGTCCCATTTCCCTTGCGGATTGGCTCAGGAGTGAATACAGGGTTTGCGATGGTGGGTAACACCGGAAGCGGCGATCGGCCTGACTATACGGCCCTAGGCGATACGGTAAATGCGGCCTTTCGTCTGGAGTCCGCAACCAAACAACTGGGCTGTGATGTCGCGATCGGGGAATTGACGTATCGATCGTTAGCGGTAACCGACTGCGATCCCTTTCAGTTGCACAGTGTGGAGCTAAAGGGCTATGACGTTCCGACACAGACCCATGCCTGTTTATTTGGTGAATTGGATACTTTTCTGACGGCTCAGGACGCTGGAACTGACGGATTGATGACGGATTGAGAACATTGGGGATCAAAAGAAGGTTTCTTCTTGCAACGATGTACGCTCAGGCCCGATGATACTTGTTAGATTTAATGCTGTGTTTTGTGGCTAATTGTGTTTGGGAGGACTGATTTTATGAAGCGTTTAGTTAGATGGTTGTCGGCGATTAGTATTGCTCTTGTCTGTATGGGCCTACTCGCCTACAGTCAGCCTGCGATGGCCGACAACAAGGATGTCGAAAAAGAATCCATGCGAAATAAAGTCGCGGATAAAATGTCTACGGCCTTCGGTAAGAAGCTAGATTTAAACAATACGAATCTTCGTTACTTCCGCGTGTTGCAAGGGATGTATCCAACGCTAGCTGGGTTGATTGTCAAAAATTCTCCCTATGCTGTAGTTGAAGATGTCCTGAAGATTCCTGGCTTGACGGAAGCTCAAATCGCCACTCTGACGCGCAACATGGACCAGTTTACGGTGACTGAAGTGGAAGAAGCGCTAACAGAAGGGGCCGATCGGATTAATAATGGCGCATATCGGTAGAATAATTCCCTCCCTAATCTTCTCCTTAAAGAAAGAGGATGTGATTGGGGAATAGGAAATTTTTGATTTTTAGTCTAGGCACTCTCTGGGTAACTCGTTTTTGAGTGACGGGGGGTGCTTTGCTTTTGGGCTTTTTAATTATTTTTTAGGATGACGTTGTGATGGTGGATGCTCACGGGTTCGATGGCAGATTTGATGGCAGATTTGATGGCAGATTTGATGTGATTGTGGTGGGGGCGGGGGCGGCGGGCCTATACAGTGCTCTGTGTTTACCAGGGAATCTGCGAGTGGGGTTGATTAGTAAGGATAAATTGTCACGATCGGCGAGTGGTTGGGCACAGGGCGGGATTGCGGCGGTGGTGGATCCCGATGATTCGACGGAGTTGCATTTAATCGATACGATGCGGGCGGGCGCGGGATTATGCGATGAGGCAGCGGTGCGTTTTTTGGTGGAGACTGCTCCTGAATGTATTGAGCATTTAATTGCCTTGGGCGTGGCCTTCGATCGTACCCCTGGGAACAGCATTGCCTTGACCTTAGAAGCGGCCCATTCCCGCCGTCGGGTGCTTCATGCAGCAGACACCACCGGGCGAGCTGTAGTCACGACCCTGACGGAACATGTACTAGGACGATCGAATATTGAGATTTTGTCACCGGGATTTGTGTTGGATTTATGGATAATTGACGGCGAGTGTCAAGGCGTGCGGCTGTTGTTTGATGGGGTGATTGACTATGTTCGATCGGGGGCGGTGGTGTTGGCGACGGGCGGCGGTGGTCAGGTGTTTTCACAAACCACGAATCCTCGGGTGAGTACGGGCGATGGGGTTGCTATTGCCTACCGATCGGGGGCAGTGGTACGGGATTTAGAGTTTGTTCAGTTTCACCCGACCGCGTTGACCGTGGTGGGTGCGCCCCGGTTTTTAATCAGTGAAGCCGTGCGGGGCGAAGGAGCACATCTGATCGATGACGCAAATCGGCGGTTTGTGTTTGACGATCATCCATCGGGAGAATTAGCTCCCCGTGATGTGGTGAGCCGATCGATTTTTCGACATTTACAAAAAACAGGTGCGAAATCGGTGGGATTGGATTTGCGGGTGATCGATCGCGATCGGGTACTCTATCGATTTCCAAACATTGTCCAGGTTTGCAAGGACTGGGGGATTGATGTGTTTGAGCAGCCTATTCCAGTGGGTCCAGCGGCGCATTATTGGATGGGCGGGGTGACGTGTGATGATTTAAATCGGAGTTCGATACGCGGCCTGTATGTGGTGGGTGAGACCGCGAGTACGGGGGTTCATGGTGCAAATCGGTTGGCGAGTAATTCGTTGTTGGAATGTGTGGTGTATGGATCGCAGTTGAAGGCTATTGAACTGGTGCCGCCTAGAAATGTCGGCTCTAATGAATCGGAAGTTGTGGCAGAAGACTCGAATAGGGAGAATTTTGTGGTGAATCAGGCCGATCGGGCTGTGGTCTTGGAATTACGAGAACTACTGCCAGAGTTGATGTGGAATGCCGCTGGAATCGTGCGGGAGAGAGAGACGTTAGAGTTGGCGGTGGTGCAGGTGGACCGTTGGATCGATCGGTTTGATGGCTTGGCTCTATCCCAGAGATTGACCACCACGGGACGGATTCTAATTGAGGATCCATCGTCGGTGCGGGAGTGGGGCGAGTTACGAAATTTGTTGACGGTGGGCCGATTGATTTTGCGGAGTGCGTTGTTTCGCCAAGAGAGTCGGGGCGGACATTTTCGGGAAGATTTTCCAGAGACACGAGACGACGTGTGGGCTGGCCATTCGGCGGTGGTGGGCGATGAGCTGAGATTGAGGTGAACCCATGAAAAAGGGAATACCGAAGTATTCCCTAAATGAGGACGACTTTAAATTTAGGCTGCATTCAAATTAGGCGACCAAGGTATCCGATCGAAGATCTGACGGAATGTGATCGGGAATGGCCAAATCGGAGCAAGTCAGGGTATCGGAAAGAATTGCGCTGGCCATCATTCCGGTATGAATTTCGAGATGAGCGTCACCTGGAGCGGCGAAGAGAAGGCGCTGGCCAGGAAAGACAACCCGCTCAAAATACCAATTCGTAATGTTAGTAATGCGGACAACTTGAATTTGGCTCGTGTAGTTGAGGTAGGTACAGGTAAGGCGATCGGAGTGGTCCTGCGGCACGGGGTCAAGGATTTGCGGCATGGTGAGGAGTGGGGGGTGTGGGAACAATCATTTAAAAGCGTAACAGCCCTAAATAATGCAAACTGTCAAGATAGTTACGGATGCACTTTTCACGCGTCGTTTTCAATCGTTTTCAACAAATAGGGGCGGGGTTTTCGAGCTGAAACACTGCTATTTTTAAAGGTCGGTGCTATCGTGAAGTTATGTGAAATGTTTATCATCTCTTCGATCTCACGGGTCTACCAGTCATGAATCCTCGCATCCTCTACGTACGTCTTCCATGCAATCCGATTTTTCCGATCGGAGTTGTATATCTTGCGGATCATGTCCATAAGTTGTTTCCTGAAGTGGAACAGCGAATTTTTGACTTGGGAACGGTCCCGCCATTGGATTATTCCAGATCATTGGATCAGGCGATCGATGAGTTTAGGCCGACATTAACGGTATATTCTTGGCGCGACATTCAGATTTATGCACCCGTGGGCGGACGCGGGGGCAATCCATTGCAGAATGCGTTTGAGTTTTTCTATTCTAAAAACTTACTATTAAAGCTTCGAGGTGCGCTGGGCGGGGCAAAGATGTTGGCCTGGTATTATGGCGAACTGTGGCGTAACCGTCGATTGATTGCTCGTGGAGTAAAGCGGGCGCGGCGTTATGTGAAAACTGTCACCACTGTGGTGGGCGGCGGGGCCGTGAGTGTGTTTTATGAGCAGCTTGGGGATAAGTTGCCCAAGGGGACTATTGTGTCGGTCGGAGAGGGCGAGTCGTTGCTAGAGCGATTGGTTCGTGGGGAGAGTCTGGAGGCAGAGCGCTGCTATGTGGCGGGGATGGAGAAGCCTCGTGAACGGTTGATTCATGAATTGCCGAAAGATATTGA
>JAJAYH010000218.1 GCA_026786325.1 Alkalinema sp. CAN_BIN05
CAATTCACCCATTTCTGAAAAAACTTGGCCCTGATGTTTTGGATGACACGGTTACTGTTGAGGACGTTGAAGCTAGACTTTTAGATAAACGCTTCTTCCGGCGGGGTTTTCCAACGCTATTGCTCGATCAACAATTTGTCTGTGGGCTTGGTAATTATCTGCGCAGTGAAGTTCTCTTTCTCGCCGGGATTCATCCCACTGCAAGGCCGATCGATTGTACATCTGAACAGATCTGCAAATTAGCCCAGGCCATTCTCAATGTGCCCCGTCAATCCTATGCAACCAAAGGTATTACAAATGATTTAGAGATTGCTATGGCGTTGAAAGCCCAAGGCAAACCCCGATGGTTTTATCGGCATTGGGTGTTCTCCCGCACAGACCAACCTTGCTATGTCTGCGGTGATACGATCGTTAAAGATGCTGTTGGTGGGCGACGAGTTTACTATTGCCCATCTTGCCAAGTTAAGTACGGATAGGTAATACGATCGGGCATTTATCCGATCGTTGCTAATGGGCGATCGTTTCTTCTTTAGGAGGGTCGATCGGTGAGATAGACTATGAAAAATATTTTTGAGAAATTTTTATGGAGAAATCATCTATCTACATTATTGATGCTTCTTGGGATGGGTCGGCTGGAGTTTGGGTGGCAACAAGTGATGAGGTTTTGGGTCTGGCAACGGAAGCGCCCACGATCGAACAACTAACGCAAAAATTACGGTTCATCATTCCTGAACTACTCCAACTCAATCAGTTACTTCCTGCGAATTATCAGGGACCGATTTAGCGATCGTCGTTTTGTTGTAGATAGTGCGATCAAGTCGAAGCATAGGGCGAAGGCGATTCTTAAATAGGCTGGACTACCGAAGGGATTTTGAATGAATGCGATCGTCTCTTCTTTGGGAGGGGGCGATCGTTTTTTGATATAAATCGTCTCAGATTTGGGATGAGCAAGTATAATTAGGCTGGAATTCCAATCCCAGTGGCCGCAACGATTCGCCAACAGAATCATTCATTAAGCCGATCGTTCTCCCAACAAAAAGTCTACAAACTGCCGTGCTGTCCGTCCCGATCGGCCATTGTTTCGCTGTGCCCATTGTAATGCCCGGAATTCCAGATCTTCACTTGAAATAACCAAATCCGATCGCCGCACCAAATGACCCACAATTTCTAAATAGGTTTCTTGATTGGCGGGTTCAAAGGTCAACGTCATTCCAAACCGATCGCTAAACGATAACTTCTCTTGCACCGTATCCCAATTATGAATTTCGTCTGCATCTTTTGGCCGGGGCCGATCGCCGTAAAATTCTCGGACCAAATGACGACGATTGGAGGTTGCGTACAGGACAACATTCTGCGCCCTTGCTGTTATGGTTCCTTCCAATACTACTTTCAATGATTTATAGCTTTCATCATCTTCTTCAAATGAGAGATCATCAACAAAAATAATGAACTTATTTGGTAATCTACGCAATGTTTCAATTAAATTTGGCAATCCCAATAATTCTGATTTCATCACTTCAACCATTCGCAGCCCATCGCCAGCCCATCGCGACAATAATGCTTTCACTAATGACGATTTCCCCGAACCTCGACTCCCATACAACAATACATGCAATGCAGGCAATCCAGCCATTAGCGTCGCTGTATTCTTAATCAATGCATCACGCTGCCAGCTATAGCCAATCAATTCTTCAAGCACAACAGGATCAGGAGTTTCTAAACCAATTAATTGTTTATTCTCATACCGAAAAGCACGAAATCGAACGAACTCCCCAATGCCCATCCTATGATACCAACTCGCAAGCTGTACTCCATAATCGCCCCAATCATTCACCTCAAACCATTTTAAAAACGGATCATTACTCCCATCCACCTGCACATCATCATACCAAACAGGCAAATCACTCACCTCCGGCACCAATTCGCGCACCCAATCCGCCACATCCTCACACACCACGCCATACACGCGCTGTAATACCCGCAAATCAAGACGTGCTACATCCATCATCATCGGCACGACTTCTTCACCCATGGCCGCTTGCCGAGCAAATCGATTGTCCGCACTCAAAATCCGATCGCGTAAATGCTCCTGCCACCCCATACCTCGATCGGCCAAGGCACCCATCCACTTACTATAGGCCATCAATATCGCATCAATTTCGTCTGTCGTTGCCGCCTTATTCGCTGCTACATTTGCCCGCAATAGCGATCGTACTAATCTATCCCACGCCCGCCCCACAGCATCATCCAGGACATCCCGAAACAGCACCAATGACAATACACCTTGCCGTACTCTTACCATATCCTGCAAACTTGTCACGCTGTTACCTCAAATCTAAAATAACAAATCTAAAACAACAAATTAAATCATTTATCTACTTAGAGGAAGTTTCAAACACCCTCTTATAGACCTAATGCCGTAATCAACACTTTAGGAGCAGGAATAATAATAATCAACAGGACTAATAACACCAAGATTCCTAGTAAATCACGACGACTATCCAGCGGAGTTACATCATTCAATGCGGGTTCGTCCATGGTGGGTAAAAAGAACAATAACACCGATAACAATAATAAATGTGGTTGCATAAATGACAACAATAACAATGAAATTCTAGCCACCTGACCAATCATAGAGCCTTGACGTTGACCAAAAATTGCATGAACCATTCGACCGCCATCCAATTGACCCACGGGCATTAAGTTGAATGCTGTAAATAAGGTTCCGAGCCAACCTGCCACCGCGATCGGGTGCATTGCAATGGCAGTTTTTGTCGCCAATGAACTGCCCAAGGCCAGCTTTGCCACTAATGCGAGGGCAATTGAATACTGCGGTAACATCGCCTCAAACTTAAATACACTAGGCCGAAATGCGGGTGGTTGCGGAATTACCTGGGATAAAGTTAATCCCCAGCCGAGCAATCCGATCGCCACCACTAGCCCCATCACCGCACCAATCACCCCTACATCAAATAAAGCCCGACGATTTGGAATGGGCGATCGGATTTGAATGAATGCGCCCAATGTCCCGATCGGCAACTGCGGTAACGGTACGATCGGAATAAAGTATGGCAACGTAGCTAAAATTCCATAGCGTGCTGTCGTCCAGTAATGTCCACCTTCACGAATTAAAAAGAATCCCATCAACCCCAGCGCATAGGGCAATCCTTCCAAAAATGACGGACTCGTACTTGCACCCACTTGTATCAACAGCAATTGTCCTGACCAAATACAACTTACCGCTGTCGCTAATACCAATAACAATGCTTGTTTGGGGCGGAACATCATTTCAGGGGTAATCCGCATCGCCATTTGAGGATTTGGGACTAGTGCAAAGAACGGACGCTCCTGAAGCCCTTCCTGAAAAACCAAGAAAAATCGATCGCCAAAGGCATCTTGCACACGGGATTCAATAGTTCGGTATGCAGTTTCCGAAGAGGCCGATCGTAAATTCCCCCGACAAATCACCGCTTGAGGAAGATATTCAATATTACTGAGGTAGTAACACTCCCATGGGAAACAGGTGCGAAGTCGTTCCTCATCCTCGGACGACAGCGATCGAACCACTGGCTCCATGGCCTTTGCAACGGGTTTTTCAGGTGGACTCTCGATCGCCGGGGCTTTGATGCTGCCTCGTTGAATCAGGTACAAGTACAGAACAAAAAAAACTAAAAATGTGATCAATCCAAGCAACGGCGGCATGGGCACCCGAGGCCCATAGACTAAGGCCCAAGCGGTGAGGCAAAAAGCGGGCATCATCACCACTATCCACAGCAGGAACGGCGATGTTCGCGTGACTGATCGCACCCGTTCCACAATGAAAAAGTAGCAAAAGAAACCGAGTAATCCGACGAGAATGAATAACCAGAGCATGGGGATTGAAGAACGGGTGCAAACCATACGGCCAATAGATTTCTAATTCTCCCATCTTTCGCCACGCCCTGCACCTACATCACCCCCAATCCCAAGATTCTGTTGGTGAAGCGATCGCTTCGTTGGTAGAGTTAAAACGCATCCACATCTGTGCTCACTCCGCCGTCATCATGACCTCCGTCCCCAAGCTGCCGCGCCCTATTCCAGGCCAACTCAATCCAACTATTTTTGCCTTCCCGCCCAATCGCGACATCCTTGGGGGCACCGCATACTTCATTCAAGATCCCGCTGGAAACCTTTTGATCGACTGTCCCGCTTGGACCGAAGACACAATTAGCTGGCTTAGTGAAAAAGGTGGCGTTCGGTGGTTAGTTCTTACGCATCGTGGTGGCATGGCCAAGGTTCGAGCGATTCAGTCGGCGATGATCTGTGAAATCGTTATTCAAGAACAGGAAGCTTATTTATTACCTAATCTCACTGTCACCAAGTTTCATCACCATCACACGATTACTCCCGATAGTGAAATTATTTGGACTTCTGGTCATTCTCCCGGAGCCTCTTGTGTTTATAACCAGCAGCAAGGCGGAATTCTTTTCACTGGGCGGCATTTACTCCCCGATCGGAATGGAGACCCCGCGCCCCTGCGAACGTCTAAAACCTTCCACTGGAACCGACAGTTAAAAAATGTGAATGTTCTACGCGATCGTTATTCTTCCGAGACATTGCAGTGGATTTGTCCTGGAGCCAGTACCGGGTATTTACGAGGGGAGACGGCGATTGGGAATGCTCATACAAAGTTAATGACCCTTGACCTAGAAGCGCTTCAGAATGCAGAGCCGGGGCTGTAGCGAGTATCTTCGATCGGCAACGCTCCCAATTTTTCCAGTGAGGTTTTCCTGACTCTTTGACAGAGATTGCCGATATGTTCATTTTAGGGTGGGACACGCTATCTTAAGTTAAAGTCAGTTTTCCATTTTTTAGGAACGTTGAAATTAGGCTAAATTCTTTCCAGAAAAGGGCGATCGCATAATGAAACGCATCGGCAGTCAGGTTGGGCAATTTGTTGGGTCGTTAATGACCACGGGCGGGACTGTCGTGGCCTTGACAATGTTTGTCAGCACCATGGTGTTTTCCTTGCTCGTTGGCCTGTTGTTTGGGTTGAAATGGGGCGCAGCTTCAGCGATTCTGTTGTTATTGCTGTCATCGCCAGTACTTCTGAGCTGGGGCATTATTCCGGTCGTGTTGGGCTGGGTAATGTTACGGGGAAGCAAAAAAATGAAACGTGAAGTTATTCGCGATCGGTTTCTACAGTTGGTAAAGGCAAAACGCGGACGGTTGACGGCGGTGGAATTTTCGCGGGTGGCCGAGTTGGAATTGAGTGTGGCCCGAACCTATCTCGATCGGTGGGCGCGGGAATGCCATGCGGACTTTGATGTGACAGATGCCGGAGAGATTCAGTATTTATTTTTAGAGCCAAATCTATTGACCAGTAGTTTTGGGCAGCCGTTTGAGATTTTTGAACAGATGCGAGAAAAGGTAAGCCTGCCCTAAGGACTCGCATTTTTTATTGAGGA
>JAJAYH010000219.1 GCA_026786325.1 Alkalinema sp. CAN_BIN05
CTTCCTGTAGATCTGTTTGAGTCGCCGAGAATTTTGGAATTAATTAATAGTGATTACCAACCTTACGATGATGGACAGCGGTGCGGCTGTCGGATTTGGCGACACGACCGATCGAAACCGTCGCATACACCAACCAATGATCGCTACAGTCCATCCGGGTTTTGACCTCACATTCAAGATAGGCCAGCGCATCATTCAGAATCGGCGATCCGTTTTGTGCAACCTGAATATTAATGCCTTCAAATCGATCGCTTCCCGGACTAAATCGCTTCAGAAAATGCTTCATCAATGGTTGATAATTATTTTCTTCCAACACATTCAGAACAAAATTATCGCCCACCCGCATCAGAGATTCGATCGCCCGATCTTTTGCGACTGCGATCGTTAATCCCAAGGGCTTGAAGCTGGCTTGGGAAACCCAAGAAGCAAGCATGGCACTCCGACTGTCACCTTTTTGTGCCGTGACAATGTAGAGTCCGCCGCTGAGCCGCCCAAGAGCTTTATCTAAATCATTATCGAGGGATTTCATTTGCTGAACGGCCCGATCGCGGGTCAACCATTGACCGATGTCAGTCCCCGATTCTTCACAGAGGTTATAAACTGCGGCGCTACTGCCATTTTTGAGCTTGATGGGTGGAAAGCTTTCGTTAAGTCCAGCGTCTTGAAGGCGCGCCCTCAGGGTTGCGACGGGTTCATCATTATCACCACCGGATTCGCATAGACCATAGGATTGTTTACTGTTTGAGGCCGCGACAATAGTGCCGATCGCGATCGAAATCGTCTCGTTGCCCTGCGGTGGCATGATGATGATGATGCCGTTGGCTAGTTCGACCGCATGACGGATTTCGCTGAGTTCGGTAGTAGCGAGATCGAAGGATTCGACTAGGACATCGGTTTTGAGGATGCCGTTGGACAAATAGCCAGAAAGCTGGTCCGCATCCCCATATTCAGCGACATAGAATACCGCGACGTTTTTGGCGGCTTTGGCTTTTTCGTTGCTCCAAGTCTGATAACGTCCCACTAATTCTTCGAGATGATGCTGAATTAATGGCCCGTGACCTGTAGCGATCGTCGTTACTCCTGGCAAATCATTCATCCGTTTGATTGCGCCCAAAACCGACTTAGCATTTGGCCCCATCAAACAATCGTAGTAAATTTTATAATCCGCAGAAATCAGATCTAAATCTTCGTCATAGGTATCGTCGTCGCAGTAGTGCATCCCAAACGCATCGCAGGTAAACAGGTGCTGTGTTGCGGCATCGTAGGTGAAAATCGTATCAGGCCAATGGAGATTTGGTGCGGAGATGAACTCTAGAACGTGGCCTTTGCCGAGGTCGAGTTTTTCGCCGCTTTTGACCATTTTTTTGTTGTAGGGCTGATGCACTAAGTCATCTAGAAATTGCAGCGCAACTTTGGCACCTACGACGATGATGTCGGGGTTAAGGACCAGCAAGTCTTTAACAAGGCCGCTGTGGTCAGGTTCGGTGTGGCTGACGATCAGGTAGTCGATGCTTTTTGGATCAATCAGGCCCGTGAGTGTGGCGAAGTATAGATCTTTAAATTTTGCGTGGGAGGTGTCAATCAGAGCCGTTTTTTCGCCGCGAATTAGGAAGGAGTTGTAGGTGGTGCCGTTTTGGAGTGCAAATTCAATGTCGAACCGATCGCGATCCCAGTCCAACGATCGAATTACGGTGGTATCGGTGGCAATGACTGAATGTTGAAGAGTTAGACGTTGTTTTGGAGCAGTTTTCTTTGGAGCTACGACGGATGACACCATGGGACTGACCTGTGTAAACGGCTAATTGGTAAACGGCTAATTGAATTTCGATCGCGTTGTTATTCTATTATGACCATCTTGTTACCTATATTGCGATACGTAAACGTTGGAATACCTGAAGGAAATCATTGAGCTGGCTTATGGTTTAGGTAGATTTCATAGAGTCAATGCTATGATTTGCTGAACGCTAAGCTTACTGAACGCCTAATAGTTTGTGGGTTTGGAGGCTGATGCGCCATTGGGGATTTTTTAGCACGTAATTAAAGACGAGGGCTTGGCTGTCTTTTGCATTCCATTCGGCTTGTAGATAGCGGATGGCGATCGGGTTGGTGAGTTTGGATTGTGCTTCAGCCCAGAGGAAGTCGTCAACAGTTGAGATGATGATTTTAAGTTCGTGGGCACTGTTGTAAATATCTCCTATCGGTGGTTTGAAGGGTTTGGGTGAGAGGGTAATCCAATCAAAAGTTCCGCTGTAAGGATGGGAGCCGGAGGTTTCAAGGTGAGTCCGTAAATTGGCTGCTTTGAGAGCATTGGTTAGTTCGGTCAAATCATGAATCAATGGTTCGCCGCCCGTAATCACCACGAATTGTGGATTGACGGCTTTGGCTTGGTCGGTGAGTTGGGCTATTGAGATCTTTGGGTGATTTTTGTCGCTCCATGAGATTTTGGTGTCGCACCAAGGACAGCCGACATCGCAAAGCGCTAACCGAATAAAATAGGCATTAGTTCCGCTCCATGCGCCTTCGCCTTGGACTGAGTGGAAGGTTTCGACGACGGGGAGGAGTTGAGAATTGAGAATGGGCGAATTGAGAATGGGCGAATTGAGAATGGGAGTTGGGGGATTCATTGGGGAATTTCTTGGGAGATTTCTTGGCTGATTCATATTTAGTAGTCATCACCATAGTAGGCCCAGGCGTTGGGGGATTCGGAGATTGCTATTGTGAGTGAAATGTTGTCGGGGAGCATTGCTTTGGTTTTGTCATAGATGTATTGGGCGATCATTTCTGCTGTGGTTTCGTATTCAGGTGGCATGACTTCATTTAGGATGCAGTGGTCTAAGCCGCCTTTGGTGACATCTTTTTTGGCCCATTTTAAGGTGCGATAGTCGGCCACCATGACGGGGTTTGGGCAGTATTGGGAACTGTGGAGCCGATCGCTTTTGGCTTCGATTCGGATGATGTAGTTATGTCCGTGCATTCGTCCGCAAGGTCCGTCGTAGTTGTTGATAACGTGGGCGGCGGAGATGCTGAATTCTGTTGAGATTTTCCAACCGGGCATGAGTCTGCTCTGAAATAGCGTTTTCTATTATGACGCGATCGTTTCGGTTTCCATAGCGATCGGGAAAGATTTGCTCAGATTGCTGCGATCGTGGTACTTGGTAAATGGTTACCTATAGTTTTGAGGCTAAGGCAATGGGCGATTCTATTAATGATTCGATCATGCTGCAAAATATTCGGGAGCAGCCGAGGGTTGTGATGGATTGTTTGGCGATCGACTTGCCATTACCAGATTCATTTTTATCGGCTCAGCGTATTATGCTTCTAGCTTGTGGCTCTAGTCGTCACGCTGGGTTAGTTGCTCAGCATTGGTTTGAAACGAGCGCAAAAATTCCCGTTCAAGTTCTGGATGCTGCTGATTGGACCGATCGATCGCCGCTAGTTGAATCAAACACGTTGATCATTGCGCTTAGTCAATCTGGCAAAACCAAAGATTTATTAGAAGCGTTGGCTCAGATTAAGGCGGTTAACCGAGAGATTCAGGTTCTGGCGATCGTGAATGCTGCTGATTCGCCGTTAGTTCATCTTGCAGATTCTGCGATCGTCACACCCGCAGGTCCGGAAGGTGCTGTGGCTGCGACCAAAAGTTTTAGTGCGCAGTTAGCAATATTGGCCCGCATTGCTGTCAATTTGGCGGAGTATAAATCACTTGTTTCAACATCACTATTTCCAGTATCAATATCAAAGTTGCGCACTGATTTGGAATTACTTCCCGAGGCTATTGTCAAATCCCTTGATCATTTACAGCATCAAATAGGGAAAGGTGTCGGATTAGATTGGATGGTGTCGGAGTCTATTGTTCTTCTCGGTCGTGGAATTCAGCAACCGATCGCCCTTGAAGGTGCGCTGAAATTGAAGGAAACAGCCTACGTCCATGCAGAAGGATTTGGGGCTGGCGATTTTTGTCATGGTCCGATGGCAATTTTGAAGCCTGGGTTTCCCATTATCGCATTGATGCCGGATCTCAAGATGCGATCGGATATTCATCGGTTTCAAACCTTGGGTTGCACTGTGATTGGAATTGGCAAACGAGGTCATGATTATTTACGCCATAATTATTTGCTGGGGCTTGATCAGGTTTTTGAACTGGA
>JAJAYH010000220.1 GCA_026786325.1 Alkalinema sp. CAN_BIN05
GTAATATAGATGTGCTGCCCATCCTGTCACGAACTTTGCTAGCCGTGCCATCCGAAAATGTTTGTGTTCTTCTTTCGCTAAAATTGCCGCTTCAGCATAGTAGTAAGAACTGCCTGCTCCTGCCTCTGGGTAAGCCTTTGCAAGTGTGGCATAACAACTCGCCGTCAACATTGCGATAATGGTCGCCAAGGCGATCGCAGCCCACATGTTTTTAGCAGAATCGGGCGGGGCTTGGAGTTGATATGTTGTCCATAAGAATGCACCAGGAGCAATTAACGCCATGGCATTAATTGTAATGGCAACCAAACCCAGAGTTGGCTTTAGCTCACTATCTGCTGATTGAGTCATATTGCTACTTATTTTTGTGGTGTGAACTTGGTCCACATATTGAAGGAGTATTCCTTTTGATTTGGCATCAGATAATACAAATTACTAGGACGGTATGATAAGTTTCTTAAACTCTGTGAAAGAGAATTTAAAAGTGAAATAGATGTGACAATTAGCGTGATTTAGGTGTCCGATCGTCACTCTTGGGCTTATCTTTCGGCACGATCGTCTGTATCTGCAACCCAAAATCAAACAACGGTATAGATTCTTGCTTTTGCCGTTCTTCTGCATTCGTCCGCGTATTCAAATTTCACCACTCATCATAGTGATGGCACGACTGGTCTGCATTTGCTCTGCCATAGTCGTTTTTGAAAGTTTTTGTTCTTCCACCAATTGTTCAATTTGAAATGCAATGACTCGTTTCCAGGCAACTGTCATTTTCTATAAGACTGAAACTCTGGCAATCATTAGGTCACGATCGATCGGCCTAAAACCTTCAAAATTTTCAACACCTCATAAAGATTATTACGATACTGCGATCGGGTTGCGAACAAATCCGAAACCCCATATTGATTACCCAGCAATTTCACAAACAAATAACTACTCCCATTCGTAATCAACCCAAACAATGGCCGCTGAACATCATTTGGATTTGCCGCCATATAAGCCAACGTCTGGGGCAATGCCAACTCAACATCCAAAACCGATCGTTTCGCTTCAATCAACATAATCCACAAGCGATCCTGTAAGACCAGTCCATCAATCCGTCCCCGCAGAACCTCATCAAATTCCCCGATCGCCTCAATCGCCACAGGCACCTCCGCTCGGAACTTGTACGGCGCTTGATAAAATCCTGCAAGTTCCAGCAATGGCGACAGAATGACCATTTTGACCGTCTCTTCAAGGAGAGCACCATCAGAACTTTGGTAAAGATAGTTACGTCGCACTTGGTCAAGCCTCAACCGATCGGCCTCAACCAAATCGTCTAAACCATTCAACCATTCTGTAAAAAAGTCACGATCGTCCGCTAAAGTAATCCCTAACACTTCCTCAACTTGGCCCAATGTTTTCAAATCTTCTGAAATAGTGATAACAATTGCCATAGAATCCATCCTGCGACGATAGAACAATTATAGCCAACTGATCGTCATCCTACAAGATATACTATTAATGACAACTGAGGCTGACACTATGGCATACAGTGACTTTACGGTAAAACGAATCAAACAAGAGTTTGAAATTCAGACTATTGAAGCAGGACGTTTTTTACCATCAACAAGCGATATTGAACCCAGTATAATGTTGAGATCTATCCTGGAGAACTATGTCCCTTGGGCGATCGCAGTAGGATCTGAAAAAGCGAAGTCTGAAATGATTGTTGCACCTGTCTTACTTGAACTCAAACAAATTATCAAATCAAACATTAGTGTGTTTTCTGGGCGAGATTTCACAGTGGATGCAAGTATTGGATTAAGTGGGATATGCGATTTTTTGATTAGCCGTTCAGATGAACAATTAGAGATTGAAGCACCTGCAATAGTTCTGGTTGAAGCTAAGCGAGATAGTCTAAACAGTGGTCTCGGACAATGTATGGCCGAAATGATCGCTGCACAACGGTTCAATCAACAACAAAATCTAGATGTCCCAACCATCTATGGCTCAACCACAAGCGGGACCGCATGGCGATTCCTGAAATTGGATAATAAAACTATTACAATTGACCTCACCGACTATCCATTGGAACCTGTCGATCGGATTTTAGGGATGCTGACTTGGATGGTGAAGAATGGATAATCAACGCATTTGTAGTCATTTCCAGAAGACGCTAAACTAGAAAAATGATGCCACCTGCTGACTTTACAAAGGCGATCTCAGCGATCGAACCCAACCCATATCTCGCCCCATTACTTTGGCAGCGAGGACATCGCGATATTGTAGAAATACGGAGATTTTTGAATATCGATCGATCGCAAAGTGGGGATCCACTAGCCTTTGGATACGATATGAAAAAGGCCGTTCAGCGGATTAAACATGCGGCGGTAAATAAGGAACTTGTGGCGCTGTGGAGTGACCCGGCACCGGATGGAATTGCGACGACAGCACTGCTTTGGGAGGGGCTGCAATTGGGCGATCGACTCTTTATCGTTCAGCCGGACTATGAAAATTGTTTGCGGGGATTGTCGATTACAGGACTCGATCGATTGAAAATACAAGGCATTACTCTAGTGATTACTTGTGATACTGGGAGCCATAATGCGCTTGAACTCAACTACGCCAAATCACTTGGTATAGATATAATTATTATTGATCATCATACCGACGATCGGCCCAATGTCACGAATGTTATTCATTTAAATTCGCGACATCTTGACCAAAATCATTCCTGCGCCACATTACCCAGCGTCGCGATCGCCTACAAATTGATTGAAGCACTTCAGGGAAAAGAACAAACTAATCTACTCGATATTGTTGCGATCGGAATGCTGGCAGATTTAGTCGAATACAAAGGCGAAGCGCGTGCCCTATTTCAAAAAAGTATTCCACAATTACAATTACAAGTCAATCCCAAAACATCCACACGACCGGGTATTCAGCGACTTTTGAAGCATTGTCGAAACCACGGCGATCGGGCGACAGAATTCAATTCAGGACTAGGCGCACGTATTCAAGCATTAAGTCAGATTCAGCCCGAAATTTGTCTTAAATTACTCACCACTGATAATCCCACAGAAGCCACAACGATCGCAGATCGAGCTGAACTTAGCTATACTCGGTCACTGGGATTACATAAGGAAATACTCGACCAAGTTTTGACCGTCATTCAGACTATTGATTTATCAACCAGTGAAGCGATGATTTTAGCCAATCCACAATGGAATTTCAACACATTAACCAGTGTTGCAAAAACAATAGAAGAACGATTTCAGAAGCCTACATTTTTATTCAGTACAGAAGACCCTAAATTAGTAAAAGGAGTAGGCCGATCGGCTCAAAATTTATATGATTTACTTAAGCCACAAATGCATTTACTTCATCGGCTAGGCGGGCATCCTAATTCCGTGAGCTTGAGCTTACAGGGTGAAAATCTAGTACTCTTCATCCAAGCTATTGATCATCATTTGCGACTACACAAACCCAATGAAGTCATTCCACCGATCGATCTCTGTGTCACCGTTGCAGAACTTGGGGAAGAACTCTACAAAGCACTTCGATACATAGAACCCTGTGGAATTGGAAATCCGGTGCCGCGTTTACGGTTAAGAAATGTGCAATTTGATGATTTAATCACTAGCAATATTAAGGATAGTAAACAGCAGCGAATTGCTTACCTACAAACACAATTCAAATTATATGATAATACAAAGCAAAATAGTATTTCAGGAAGTTGGTCGGGACATTCCCAAGATGACATTCCTAAGGGGCTTTGTGATGCGATCGTATATCTCGAAAATAATGTTCAAAAGCATCGATATGAAGTCCGATTAGTAGAATGCTCTCCTGTCAGCCCGATCGCAATTAAACTAAGTGCCATACCAATTCTCGACTGGCGAACTGAATCAGTCAAACTAACTGAGAACGTAATACGATTGACTCAATGTCCCAGCGATTGGAATACATTAAAAATTGCATTTAGACGTGCGATCGCCAATCAACAGCCTCTTGCCTTAGACTATCGCTTACCAATGCAAAATAATTGGTCCCAACTCATTGGCATTGCAAAATATCTCGCCCGTACCGGAGAACACATTTCCCCGCAACACTATTGCGATCGGCTCCTTGTGAGTGCCACAACATTCCAAATTGGTCTCGAAATATTACGAAGTTTAGGATTTAAAATCACTAATCAACAGGATGGATTGCAGATTTCTCCTGTGAATAATCCACCTACAACAGCAGAATTAACCGCAGCAGAGTCATCTTGGACCATTAGAGTTCGAGAAGAACGCTTTCGTCAACAATATTTTGCACAAGTGAGTTTAACTATTGTTCAAGCATTTCTGAGCCAAGATTCATCCAGCCTTACGACTCTGTGAGAAAATGGAATCAATGTCTTCAAGCCCTAACAAAATTATTCATCCGCCATGAGTATTACTAGAGAATCCGTTCAAATCCTGCTCAGTTCTGCTGATTTCGGCGATCGTCTGCGGGGAGTTAATCAATTGCGAGAACTCGATCGCTCTGTTTCATTTCAAATGATTCAGCCGATCGTGCAAGATTCCAATGTGCGTGTTCGCTATGCAGCCATGTCACAGCTTTCGACTTTAGGTCACGAAAATCCAACCCGCACTCTAGAAATGCTGCGCGTTGGCATCAAAGATCCCGAAGCAGATGTTCAGGCGGCGGCGGCGGATTGCATTGGCGCATTACACTTAGTTGAAGCCTATCCAGAACTAAGACAATTGTATATTTCAACATCAGATTGGATTGTCCAGATGAGTATTGTAGCAACCCTCGGTGAATTGGGTGAACCGCTGGCAATAGAGATATTAGAAAGTGCAATCAATTCGGGTACAGAGTTATTGATTGTCTCTGCGATCGGTGCCCTAGGTGAATTAAAAGACGAACGGGCGATCGTAATTCTAGAACCATTT
This sequence comes from Alkalinema sp. CAN_BIN05, assembly GCA_026786325.1. Taxonomy (GTDB): domain Bacteria; phylum Cyanobacteriota; class Cyanobacteriia; order Leptolyngbyales; family Leptolyngbyaceae; genus JAAFJU01. The sequence continues at coordinate 4,920 of JAJAYH010000220.1, forward strand.
GCCCAAAACCCCGACTCCCAAATCCGCTACCGGGTCGCACAAGCATTAGCTTATTTCCCAAATTCAATTGAAGCCAAAGTAATATTGAATACCATGGTGAATGATTCTGAAGCATTAGTTTCAGAGTATGCGAAGGAATTGGTAGGATAGAGATCCCCCTAGCCCCTTGGTAAGGGGGGACTGGATTTAGAGAAGTTATTCAATGCCCATACATGAGATTTCAGCACAAACCCATAGTCCTTCTTACTCATAGTCCCCCTTACCAAGGGGGATTTAGGGGGATCAAAC
>JAJAYH010000221.1 GCA_026786325.1 Alkalinema sp. CAN_BIN05
AATCCCGCTAAAGAATAGCCCTTCGACATTGTACGCAATACAATTACATTATCGAATTCCTTCACCAAATCGATCGCCGTATAGTCTGCAAAATCAGCATAGGCTTCATCGATCGCCAGTACTCCCGAGACCTTTTTTGCTAACTCACGTAATTCATTCAAAGGTACACTGTGACCCGATGGACTATTGGGCGATGCAATGAATGTTACGGCTCCATTTGCGGCGATAAGATCATCGATCGGTAATTTAAAATTTGCGTCATAAGGTACTTCCACAATCTCAGCGGGCTGCATTTCAGAGAGAGTCCGATACAGCACATAGGTCGGCATGGGATAGACCACTTTGCGCGTTTGCCCTTCCGCACAGGACCGAATCAATACATTCAACACATCATCACTACCATTTCCGACAATTACCCAATCTGCTGGCACATTCAGCGCATCACTCACCGCACTGCAAAAATCCCGCGCAAATGGATCCGGGTATCGCCGGAGAGCTTCACCAGACACCGATCGTAATGCTTCCATAGCTTGCGGAGACGGCGGATAGGGATTTTCATTGGTGTTGAGTTTGGTGATGGGCGTTCCAGGTCTGGGCTGTTCACCAGGAACGTAACCTTTCATCGCGTCAACAGCGGGGCGGAAGTAACTCATAGGATTTGAAAAAGATGGTTTTGGATGACTATTCTACCTCAAAACTTTTTATCCTGGATAGACAAGAGGGCTAGTGAACGAAACGGCATTGCTTGTGGGAGCCATTTCTTCAATTGGTGCGGGTGCAGCCATTTCATTGGGCAGAAAGATCCGCGCACTGGTCGCAATCAATGCCAATCCAAAAATCAAAACAACAATCAATGGCGCAATATATTGACGGAAAAATGCCATGGTAAATTCACTAAATAGGGTGCGATCGTCTATGGACTCAATTTATTATCCTATGGTTACGCAACTTCGGGTAATACGATCGGACTTAGATGGCGTAGACAAGTCCGATCGTCAAGTTGCGGCTAAGAATATATTCCTGGTCAATCTTGATAGAATCCATCGCTAGCAGAAATTCTTACAAGTAAACTTCTGTTTTGTTTCTAGGAACCTAGGATAAGCTGAAAATACAGCATAGAGCTTAAGTTTGGTTATTCATTTGGGGTTTGGAGATGACGCTTGAAGAAAGGGTCAATTGGCAACGTATCGCCTACATTGTCGAGAGTTATGAGTTGGTGGGGACAGACGGGGAGACCTTTGATGCCCACCTTGCGGAGATGATTAGTACTCACGCTATGCCCATTATTGAGCTGGCGTTTGCTGAGACTATCTTGGATGTGTGGACGGTTGTTCCGTTGCCACGCGGGGTTTTGTTTTTAGAACATGCGAATAATATTTTGCAAGATTTGAGCGAAAAGGGTCTTTCTAGTCGCTTGACTCCTGAAGATTTTAAGCAGATTACGGGGCTGGATCCGGCTCCTATTATTCATGCACTCCGATCGCCCACGCCTCAAGCGCCTGTTTTGTAATCGATATTTTTAATGTTGAGCTGCCCCCGATCGTGATGAATTTATTTCTTCAAAATTGGGGCACTTTTTTAGGTATTTTAAGCGTGGGATCTAAATGGCCTCGCGCTGTGACGGCTGATCCCCAGATACAGATATTATGATTTTCTAATAACTTAATTGCTGTACGAAGAGTCGCACCTGTGGTGAAAATGTCGTCTAGAAGCAGGACGGGCTGATTGGATTTAAAGTTGGGGGCAAGAGAAAAAGCCGATTCTAGATTTTGGGCACGATCGTCAAGACCGAGTTCAGATTGTGGCTGGGTTTCACGGATTCGGATGAGGGCGTTGGGTTGGTGACGATAGCCGATTTGACGGGCAAAGCTGCGGGAGATTATTTCAGCTTGGTTGTAGCCGCGTTGTTTTTCCTTACTTTTGTGCATGGGAATGGGGACGACAAGCAGCCGAGGAAATTTTTGATGGAGCTTCGCGTGGATCCAAGATTTGGCCATTTCTGTACCTAACCAAGTGCCGATCGCGGGTTGGTTGTTGTATTTGAGCTGTTGGATGATTTGACGCAGGCTGGTGTCGTAGGTTGCCCAGGCAAATAGCGGGAATGGATGGTGTGTTGAGGGAGGTTCTATTAGGGGCGATCGGATTCCGGTATGAAGTTGGGCTTGGCAAAATGGACAAAAGAATTCTGAACTCGCTCGCTGACAGCTCTGACAAGATGATTGGAGAAAAAGTTGGGAGATGTGGGATAAAAAGGATTGCATAACAAAGCCGCGATCGATAGAGAAAGTCAACTTATAAACTTGATGCAATAGGGCGAACACATACGTTTCTTCATAATTTAGACGAGTCGAGCAATTGTGTCAAAAGCTTCTCTAAATAGTTAGTATCCCAGCCTACAGTAATGGTTGGAGAATCACTGAGAATGTATAAATCAGACTACGATTTTTTCCTCGTTCACAAGCTCCTCGGAGTGTTTTCCCATCAATTGCAATGACTTGTCCCTCTGTGATTTTGAGTTCAATTTATATTCAATACTATATTGAGCAAATGGATCATTGATTGAACTAAAGTGTGTCTCCAGAGTAGATCATTTTCCACTCACTATGCTTCGATCGTGGCACTTAGTCCTATGGCTATTGACTTATTTCAACAGAAATGTAATCTAGACCTAACACCGATCGAACAAATGCAACTTACAAATATTTGATAAGTCTTCGCAAACTTTGACACCCCGGACACTATTGCCGTGGACATCTAAAGGTGGTGAAAACACGGCAATTCCCATTTTCCCAGGGACAACAGCAATAATCCCACCCGAAACCCCGCTCTTCCCCGGAAGCCCAACCTGATAAGCCCATTCTCCTGCAAAGTTATACATGCCGCAGGTATACATCACACTGAGCAAATCCCGAACATACTCTGACTCAATGGCCCGAACGCCCGATCGCGGATTAATGCCATTGTTTGCTAACGTCGCGGCCATTAATGCCAAATCTCGACAATCTACCAACAGCGCACATTGCTGAAAATATAAATCCAAGGTTTCATCAATCCGATCGTCCATCATTTCAAAGTGTCGCATTAGATGAGCCAACGCCCGATTGCGATGTCCCGTGGCGCGTTCCGACATAAAAACCGCTGAATCCACATACAGGTCCCGTCCCGCATAGGCTCTAAATGCATTCAAAATTCGGTTAAGCCGATCGGTTGCGGTCGGTCCTAGACCATCGGTTGTCGTGTCGCCTTGAATTAGATTAGTCGTGGCGATCGCACCTGCATTGACCATGGGATTATCGGGGCGTTTTGAATTTTCGTCCAGACGGATGATGGAATTGAACAGATCACCCGTGGGTTCTACGCCAACTTTGGAGAGCAGCATATCTCGACCTCTGTCTTCAAGCGCCATGCCGTAGGTAAAAACTTTGGAAATCGATTGAATGGTGAACAGTTGCCGATCGTCGCCGACACTCAGCATCTCACCATCTACTGTTGCAATGCAGATACTAAAAGCATCAGGATTCATTTTTGCAAGTTCCGGAATGTAGCTCGCAACCGTTCCCGATCGGCAATTTTTGTAACGATCGTGCAGTTGGGTTAGTAATTCTAGATCGATTGGATTTATGGAAAAATTAAACATAGGATTCAATAAAAATTGCGTTCTCTCTAGAGAGAATCACATTAGTAGCGGTATGAGCAGATTCTAAAGAACTTGGATTTAATATGAAGTGTGTTATTTTCTCAGGCGCGATCGGATTGGCGTTAGCTGGACTTGTGGGATGTCAATCGCAGCAAACCCAATCACCCCGCCATCTGCTTCACCGTCCACCACCAAAGATTGCGCCCCTGCGTTTTCTGCCAATACCAATATTCACAGCCCCACAACAATACCGTCGAATACTCCGATCGCGCCAATCGGTCCACCAATGACTGCATCCGTCTCGGCGACGCACTAGGATAATCCGCCCGATCGTTCGCCACCAGCTTTTCCGGCTCCCAAGGTTCAGCCTGCGCCTCCGCAATCCAAGCCTCACGCCCATCTCGCACTATTTCCCGTTGCCAACTCTGAAGCTGATCCCAAAACGCCTCTTCTGGCTCCAGATATGCCCCCGAATTCCCCGCCGGAACCTTAGTATAAACATTAAAACCCACCGCATCCGCCACCGCCAAACTATCCCGAACCGCAGGCAGATCTTCCGACAACTTCGGGCTTGGTAAATGAATTGCATTGGTTAGTAATATTTTTTGCGATCGCCACAACTGCGATCGGACCAACGCCACCTCACGCCGCACAAAATCCGCACTCAAAAACCGCCCGCCCGCAATCTCCAACCGCGTAAACGGTTCATTCTCAATCTGCCAATACTGAATCGCAGGTGCATACCGATAATGCTGAGCCACCGCATCCACAAACTTCAACGACAACTCGGCCACCGCCGGACTACGCAGATCTAACGCAATTTCCCCCGACTTTGTGTCATACCGATCGTTCACCCACCCTGGAAAATGAAACTCCGGCCACCGAGGCACCTTCATCCCCACAGCCAACGCCACCGTAATATTGTTGCGATGAGCTTCTTCTAGTAACCAATCCAACTGGGAGAAATCAAACTGCCCCGGCGATCGTTCAATTTCATTCCAATACGCCCCCACCCGAATCCGAGTCAGACCCAACTGGCAAATTTCCCGAAACGCCGCCTTATAATCCACGCCCAAATAATAACATTGCAATGGACTAAACGTCGTGCCCAAATGTGTCGGGCGTTGAAACTTGGGGATCACCGATCGGGTGGGCAAGCCTTGAGCCGAGCTTTGAGCCGATGCTAACGGAGATCGCCCCATTAACCAAGCTCCAATTCCGCCCATAAGAAACAAATTACGCCGAGTCGACCGCATAGAAAAAAGGTCTAACATGAATCTCTCTAGATTAAGATGCTTAAGCCTAAAAACAAACATGTTCAGAAATATGTTTGCTTAGAAATAGACATCCATCGTCGATCGGCCCGTTGTCTTCAACCAGTTCTGCGCCTCAATATAATTATTGGGTGCCAACAAAATTGCCCGCTTCCAATACTCCGCCGCCTGATCAAATAGGTTCTCACCCACCTCACCCTCGCCGTCCTCTATTGCCTGCTCGCCTTGGTAGTGATAGATCACAGCCACATTGTTCAACGCCTGAGGCATCCGAGGATTAATCTCTAGTGCCTGATTGTAGTAGCCTAGCGCTTCTTCATGGTCGCCATTACTCGCCTTAATCAAGCCAATATTGTAGAGAATAAAACCCCGATCGTTGGAGTCATCCTCTAGCTTCAATGCTTCCGCATAGTTGTCCAGCGCTTCTGCATACTCACCATCTGCCTGCGCCGACATGCCATCGCGATAGTACGCAAAGGCTTCTTTTTCACGCTTACTAGCTGGAAACACCTTCAAAATGATGTCCGCCATCACCGTAAAGCTTTTATCGATAAAATTATCGTTGCGCTGAGAACGTGGCATAGGAAAATAAGTGATGAAAGAGGTCAAAGGAATTCGGCTTTCTTATTATATTTCGACTCGGTAGTCTTAAGGCAATCTCTCCAGGAAAAACACGCATTTATTTATGAATCAATTTCTCTCAGTTTATTTCAGACCCGGATCTCTTTGAAATCCGTTTTCGTAAACGCCGAAAAATCTATCGAGAATAGGCCGCCATCGGTTCTTTAATAAATCGAATATACAAATGCTTAAAGGTCGATCGCAACACACGCGGCGCACCAAAATCTATTGCCATCATCTTCTGGGGCAACTTCCAGCCGTCAAATCTTAATTCTGTGGGAGTCAAGAGTGGAAACTCAATCTCTTCGAGTTCAGGACAAAGCCCTAATTTACGAGCCGCTGCTATTGTCAACACTCGCTCCGGCGCAACTTGTAACAGATCTACAATCGAGCGGTCTAATGCAAATACGTTGGCCGATGCCGCCAAAATTCCTAATTGGCGAGGTTCACCATTACTCGGCCCATTGCCTTCATGCCCAATAATTCCATCTAAAATTGTCAAATTCGGTGAAATCGTCCGCGCCGTCTCCACTAGCATTTGGCCAAACCGGGCTTCATCCTTACCCGCTTCCATATGCCACCACGCCTTCATTTTCCCCGGCACACAGCCAAACAAATTCTTAACTCCCATAGTCAAAGTGAGCTGAACGTGGGATTTCACCTTAGGCAAGTTAATCACCACGTCAGCTTCCATGACTTCTTTCGATAACAAAAGATGATCAAACTCCTCGCTCATGGTTGCGTAGCGTGCACCTTTAAACTCAACGATCGGCACGTTCAACTCATTCATCAACGGTAAATATCCATTCGCCTGAGCCACCCCATGGGCACTCCCAAACGCCGGACCATCCCCGAGAAATGGCTTTCCGCCCGCCGCTATCACCAACTCAGCCACACAATAAACAAGTTCTGGACGGGTGACGCATTCTTTCGTTGGCCTTGCCCCCGTGAGCAAATTTGGCTTCAAAAGAACCCGATCGCCCGGTTTCACAAAGGCCGACATTCCGCCCAACGGTTCGAGCAACGCGGCCACAGATTGACGCAGATCGTCAATGACATAGGAGGAAGCGCGGATGAGGCTGACGGAAGAATCTGACACTAAAGTAATCCTGAAGAACGGTGAATTGTGGATTTGAATCGATCGGTTTTGCTAGTCTGTTTTACTAACCTTAAGCGCGCCAAGCA
>JAJAYH010000222.1 GCA_026786325.1 Alkalinema sp. CAN_BIN05
ACCAATACACCAATCACGTATCAAGTGCTTGGGAATACTCAACAACGAACATTAGCAGCGCGTGCAGAGATTATGCTTCAAGATCTTCCTGCGCCTGCAACCCTTACGTTTTTGCGATCGGATGGAGGATTGGTGAACGCGGTGCCGATCGAAAATTCAGAACCTGGTGTTTTGGATTTGACGCTGAATGGAGCAATGGGTTTGAGCGATAGCCAAACTACGGTGAGAATCCAGAGTAGCGGAAAAGTAAATGCTTACTAGAATGGCTTAATACAATGCGGTAGTTGCTGCGATCGATCGGACTCGTTACTTAATTGAAGTAGCTAAAGTCCGATCGAGCCAGATGTATAGTTGCATAGGAGAATATGATGGCTACCAAAATTTTCGTAAATCTATCCGGAAAAGACCTCAATAAATCCATCAAGTTCTTTACTAAACTTGGCCTCAAGAGGTTTCCATTAGAATCGGCGGATGTAGGTCAGGATTAGATAATAGCCAGCGGATTGAAGTGCCGATCGGACCCCCTTCAATCCGCTATTGAATGCCGTCCATTTTGCTGATACCGATCGGAAATCTACCGTAGAATCCGTTCAACGAAATCCAGATTCACTCCGATCGCACAGCCAGCACCCCTATCTAAAGTTGTAACCAACCCCCACCAAAATCCCGACTGCTGTGTTTCCACTAAGAGAGGCATTCACCGCAGCGGTGGCCGTAAACTGGGAGGACAAGGGTACGTCGATTCCTCCAGTGAGCAACAACCCCACGTTGCTACCATTCCCCGTCGAAATTGCTACACCAGCCCCTAAATAAGGCGCAGCTCTAAATCCAAAGTCGCCCGTCGGACCTTCTCCAAAATTGAAGTCATAGGTGAGTGGTACTAAAATCGTTGTGCTATTGCCAAACAACACACTCGGGCGAACCGAGAAATTCCGCGTCAGGCCAATTTTACTGATTACCGCAAAGCTACCTCTCCCTAAAGCCGTGTCTCCGCTACCGATCCCAATATTGCCACCAATCCCCACATAGCTAGATCCCGACTGAGTGCTCCGCCCAGGAGATACGATGGTCTGCGCTAGCGGCTGCATCGGTGTGGTCGCATCGGGTACGGTTTGGGACGTTGGTGCTGTTACTTCTAGTGCCGTTATTTTGGGTAAATTATTGTTCAGGTTGACTGGGTTTGGATTCGTAGGTGTGCTAGAAACAACCGTATCTGTACCAAGATAAGTGGGCACGGTGGTAGACAGAGCCAACCGAAATGTCGAACTAAACAGAAATTCTGACGTAGTGGCTGAGCGATTTGTGAGGGTTAGGGGTTCACCTAATGATGATGCTTTGCGCTGGATGGCAGGATTGGGAATTGCTTGGGCTGGCGATCTTTCTGAACGCCAAATCGATGGAGGCTCAGTCTTGCTGTCAATGCTGCTTCCTAGGACTAGGGGCATTGCAGATGGAGAAATCTGGTTCTGAATTACGTCTGCATTGGTCGGTTCAGCCTTGGCACTCATTTGACCTAAAAAAACGCCCAAGCAGATAAACGTAAGTGGCAGAAAAACTGGTTTGATCATCGTCAAATTCGGTGTCATATATTTACAATTTATGAGGATAGGGTAAACCCAGGTCTTTGTTTAGTCACACCTGTATCCGAATTGTAATGGTCAAAAATTCTTTAAACGCCACTATAAAGAGTGAAAATTTTAGAGAACAAACTCTGTCAATATCACTATAAAGGAGGAAGTTTTAGTGTTTAACTGAATAAAAAGCTTTATTGGGCGATCGGAAAGTTTCTCCAAGCGCGCAATAGCAGCCCAAGGGTAATGGTCCAAAGATGTTGACGCGTCTAGATCACTCAATAACAAGTCTGGACTACTACCTAAATCAGATAAAATGGACCCAATTTAATACTGCTATTGCTTGAACGATCGGTAATTCAAGAATTCGTCTCTAAACCGAAGCTGGAATTGCACCCAAGAATTTCCGCGCTAGATCTTCAGGTTTCGGTTCAGGAACCAGCAGGAGCGGGCATTTGGCTTGATGCAAAATAAGTTGGCTGTGGCTACCTAAGAGCATTTCCTCTAGGCGCGATCGTCTCCGGCGACCCATCACAATCAAATCAGCCCGTTCTGATTGTTTTGATACTGTTTCCGCAAACTTGCCATCAGTTGTAACGTAATTGATTTGGCATAGTTTATTCAATGAATCAAAAATATGATGCAATTCCTGCAAGCTTGTCACCGGGACTAACGCCGATGTATCGCTGTCAGGATGAGTTTCGCCATAGGCCAATTCTGGTTCCGTAATGTGCAATACCGTCAATTCAATTGCCGCATCTTTCATCGGTGTTAACAATGTTTTCAAATACTCCATGACCGCGATCGCAGTCGGAGAAATGTCAGCAACAACTAAAATCTTCATTTGGTTCTCTTGTGAATTAAGTAAACTAATCTTCAATATCAAGCTGCCGATCGGCAATCTCTTGAATATTCTTAAAGTGCCCCGTTTTGCCCGCCCAGATGAAGGCCACGATCGAGACTAGACCAACCGGGACAATAACGCCCACCAACGACCAAACAACAATAGTCCCGTCCCCCACCCCAAACCAACTGCCATGAACCATTGGTTCGGCCATGGATTTCATGGGTTCAGTCATTAATTGGAAGATCATCATGATTTGGCCTCTGCTTCAGTAGGATCAGGCGTTACTTTCCATGCTCCTAAGGATTGCACATAGTCGGTGAGTTCTTCCAGTTCCCGATCGCTCAAATAATTAAAAGCAGGCATAATCGACTGTGGATTGTATTCACGGGGATTTTTAAAATGACCAATCAAATACTCCCGTGCGAATTCACCCGATGCCTTGCCCCAGACCTGACCTTCATTACTCAAATCCGGACCCTGACGAGATGTGCCCAATAAGTGAGGAAGATCATAGTAATAATCCCCCGCCTTCGAGACACCATAAGCGTCCACCATATTCTGATCAGCCTTTACATTTCGCACTTGTTGAGAATGGCAATAGACACAACCCTCACGGACATAGATATGTCGGCCTGCTTGTTCTGTGGGCGTATAGGCGACTAGTTTCGCTGAGGGCTGCGCAATATCACTAGCAAACACTGGACCCAAGACCAATCCCGTAAAGGCCAATCCAAACAAAAATGACAATGCAACAATGATCGGAAACTCTCGAATAAATCTCATAACACAACTCCTTCATTCAAACTGACAGATTTCAAATCATCCAATCCCGCACCATCACTTGGTGGTGAAGTCATCGTCTTCCAGATATTCCAAACTAAAATCAATTGTCCAATCAACAACAAACCACCACTTCCAGCCCGTGCGACGTTATACCAATAGCGAAGTTCCAGCACGCCCTGTACTGAATTACCTGCCGCCCATTCCGAGCCTTCCAACCAACCTAGCCAGCCCATGGATGTGACATATCCAATGATCCCGATCGTGGTTAACCAGAAATGCCATTCCGCCAGAGTTCTAGAATATCCGAGCTTCAACGATCGTTCCAAATAAAAGTAAACAAATGCAACTAGTCCAGCTAAACCAAATCCAACAAATCCAAGGTGAACATGGGCAATAGTGGTACTAGTAAAGTGCAATTTCGCATTCAAGTCCATAATCGCCAGAGTACTGCCCCATAGCGAGGTTCCGACGTAAGATAAATAGGCCAGAATACTAAATCGATAGCTAATATCGCGTTTCATTACTCCTTGAGTTCCCAATGCTGTTCCACCGAAATTCACCATAGTGGCGATCGTGGGGATCAACATTGCGATCGAAGCGGTGACTGAAGCCGACATTACCCACATCGGTACCGGACCCCAAATCACATGATGCCCACCATTCCAAGGATAAAATGCAGCTAATGTCCAAAAGCCTAAAAACGAAATTGCATGACTATACAAAGGCTTATTCAATTGCTTCGGCACAATGTAATACAGCGTTGCAAGTCCTAAGCTTGTGAGCCATAGACCAAACAGATTATGACTATAGAACCAATTTACGATCGCATCTTCAATCCCTCGGAATTTCATCACATTCCCCAGGGTGTAGTAAATGGGGAAAGGAATAATTGCAAGCAAAATGTACCAAAGTGACACATAAAGCCGAGGTTCCTTGCGGACGGTAATGGTGGAAAACAGATTTCCCGCGATCGCAATTTCCAATAGCCCTACCATCATGTCAAAGGGAAACGGCATTTCTTCATACTCTTTACCCTTACTAAATCCCATCAAAATAGCCAGTACTCCACCCGTTAAATTCAGGTTCCAAGCCCAAGCCGTCAGGACTCCGAGGGTTTCCGAATAAAGTGCGGTCTGGGTCAATCGCGGCACCATATAAAAAGCCGCACCCAAGTAGCCCATGCTCATGAACCCAAAGATCCCGATATTCACATGGACAGGCCGCAGTCGTCCATACGCCAAGGCTGGAATACCCTGCAAAAATTCAGGATGAAAAAGTTTTACGGCTTCAATCACGCCAATACTCGCCGCCACGACCATCCAGAATACGCCGGAGAATAGCCACGTTTGCATGGCGTAGTCCCGACGTTCTAGGGCTGGGAATGCAATGGTTTGAGGAAAGTTCAAACGATCGTCGCTGGGAGACAACGCCGAAGTCGATGTTGAGACTGGGGATGTTGTCATAGAAGGTTTATCTTATTCGAGTTTTGTTAAGAAACGTTTACATACGCTGAGTAGTTACGTCTCTATATGCTACCTATTGTAACGATGAATAAAGTGCCCTGAACGCCTCGACAGTTCATCAAAGGTGATAATTTCCTTAAGCCTTGATGTAAGGACAAGACCTTTGGAAATAGGTTGGACGGAGTGCTATGAGGGTTTACTGACATGACGAAAAATTCCGGGTTAGTTGCGGCGATCGGGGGTAATTTTTTCCTGAAGTGGGTAATATATGGGTGAAGGTATAAAAACAGACTATTCTTCTGGACGAGTGACTTTACAAACCCGAATTTAATCCTCATTCCTAACCTTTAATTTTCCCCGTCTCAATCAAATGATCCAACAAGCCCTCAGAAGCATCCATCAACAAATCAATCACAAAATCAAACCCTTTCTCACCGCCATAGTAAGGATCAGGAACCTCTTTAAGATCATGCTGCCGACAAAACTCACACATCAAATGCAGCTTATCCCGATCGTGATTGAATGAACCGACATGATACATCTGTTCAAAATTATCCTGATCCATCGCCAAAATCAGATCAAAATCATCAAAATCGATCGGCTCAAATCTACGCGATCGGCCCATCAAAGTCAGCCCCAATTTACGCTCCGCTGCCGCATTCATTCGCCGATCGGGTTTTGCATCAATATGATATCCAGACGTTCCCGCCGAATCGCAAATGACTTGATCGTCTAAGCCTCGGGCTTTTAACAAATGATTCATAATGTTCTCTCCCGAAGGCGATCGGCAGATATTTCCCAAACAGACAAACAACAAACGATAGGCCATGATTTACCACTAAATTGTAAAAATATTCTAAAACCATTCTAAAACAGCCAAAAAATAAAAAAGACCTCCAGTGTTACCCAGAAGCCTCTTTTAAAACTCATCCCAAACCGAACCTACATTCCGCCAAAGCCAGGAATATTCAGGCCACCCGTGAGCGCTTCCATTTTGCCACGCATGACATCTGTGGATTTGACATAAGCATCGCTCATCGCCGCAAACACCAAATCAGCCACAATTTCCGCCCCTTCATTTAAGGCTTCTGGCGCGATTTCAACACGCTTTGGTTCTTGGTTGCCGCTCATGACAACTTTCACCAGGCCGCCTTGGGCAATTCCTTCAATTTCCATGTTCTCCAATTCTTCTTGGAGATCCTTCGCGCCCTCTTGGACCTGTTGCGCTTTCTTAATCGCTTCGGTCAGCTCTTTCATTTTGCCAAGCCCGAAGCCAAATCCCTGTCCCTGTGCCATGTTTGTTTCCGTATAACGAGTTAAGCAAATTCCATTATGCCACCGAATCCCAAACTCATGCGCTAAGCTAGCTAGAAATTAAGTAGATTGAAATTCACCCAAAATACGAACTTCCGGCTCTAAGCAAAGTTGCCACTTGCGCTGTACCGTGGACTGAACAAGATGAATTAGGTTGAAAATGTCGCTTGCCGTCGCACCACCGCAGTTCAAAATGAAGTTCGCGTGACGTTCGGCCACCTGTGCCCCGCCAATACGATGACCCTTCAAGCCAACTTGCTCAATCAACCAGCCCGCTGAATGGGTTTGTGGATTGCGAAACACACTGCCACAGCTTGGACGATCGTAGGGCTGAGTACTATGACGACGGTTGAGATGAGAATTGGTTTCTTCCTGAACTGCGCGGGGATTATGGCCCATGGCAAGCTGGAACGTCGCCTGGATGACATAGCGTCCACCATTTTGCAAATTCGAGGTGCGATATTGATACCCCAATTGATTCGGCGAAAGGGTCTCAATGGTGCCGTCCGGGTTGAGCACATCTACACTCACCAAAATGTCCTCGACACATCCCTGGTGCGCTCCCGCATTCATCACCACCGACCCGCCTACCGTTCCGGGAATCCCGACGGCCCATTCAAAGCCTTTCCATCCGCGTTTTGCTAATCGTTGAGCCAACAGCGGCATCATTTCACCTGCACCAACCACCACGCGACCGGATTCCTCATTGAAAGTCATTCCACGCATTTGACGCGTCCCCACCACTAAGCCCGGTAGCCCTTCATCACTAATCAACAGATTGGACCCTGCACCCAACAATGTGACAGGCAACGATCGTTCCTTTGCCCAAATCACGCCCGCCTTCAGATGATCAACCGTACGAGGAGCCACAAACCATTCCGCTGGACCGCCGACTTGAAACGAGGTCAAGGTCGAGAGGGAATAGTGAGGCTTGATAATGCAATCGCTATCCATTAATTGAACCGGAGCCGAATGGAGCACCGATGAAAATCGGGAGTGAGAGTAACGGGGTTGAACAGATTCAGGGACGAGTTCAAGTTGGCAAGTCGTAGGCATCATATTTTGGGAGAGCGTCATAATCTTACGGTTATGGGCGGTCATTTTGTTTAAAGGACAGCGTAGTCGAGTGGGCGTGAAGAATCTGTGTAGAGCCGTTTTCAAGATACGTCTGTAAAAGTACATCTGTAAAAATACATGGCGGGCAGTGAAGGATTCCAAACAAGGTTGAAACTAGTTAAACTAAGAAGCCATTGAAATCAAATATTCCCTATTGACAATAAGTAATAACAATTACAATTTTCTCCTCCGCTCCATCAAATTCAAGGCGCTTATCTCGGAATGGCCTGAATTAAGCTTCAGCAAGTGCCTGCTTCAATCCATATTTCTGAAAGGATGCGAGGGCATCCGGAATAACTTGATTTAAGTCACCAGCACCGAGAAAAATAGCAATATCACCAGGACGCAACACTTCAGGCAAGAACGCTTTTACCGTATCCAATGTGGGACGGTAATACACGTTAGCTTGAGATCGGGAAATCAGATCAGCGAGCTTCTGCCCCGTGACATTGCCAGGATTTTCCTCTCCTGCGCTGTAAATGTCAGTAATTATAACTACATCTGCATTCACAAATGATTTAGCGAATTCCGGCAAAAAGGTCAAAGTTCGGCTATATCGGTGAGGCTGGAAGAATGCGACAATTCGATGATTGGGGGCACTGCGATCGCCCGCTTGAAGTCGAGCGGCGGCCAAGGTGACTTGAATTTCGCTCGGGTGGTGGGCATAATCATCAACAAATCTAATCCCATTGACTTCCCCTCGCACTTCAAAGCGCCGTTTTGCACCGCCAAAGCTGGACAGCCCTTCCTGGATCGACGCAACATCTGCACCGAGATGGCGGGCCACTGCGATCGCCGCTAGTGCATTACTTAGGTTGTGGGATCCTAAAAGAGAAACATGAATTAGGCCGAGACATTGGTCATTTTCCCAAAGCTTGGCATGGGTTCCGTTGGCCGTGTAGGAAATTTCATCGACACTGTAGGTCGCACCCAAGGATCTGTCGATGCTGTAGCTGATGGCTGGACGAATTTGATCCCGAACAACCGGACAATCAATGCAGCCAATGACGATTTCGCTTCGGCTGACAAATGTTTGAAACACGTCAACCACTTGAGCTAGATCTTTGTAGTGATCAGGATGATCATGTTCAATATTAGTCAGGACACCAATATAAGAATTAAACTTAACGAGTGATCCATCAGATTCATCCGCTTCTGCCACAAGATAAGGACCATTGCCTGCTCTTGCATTGCCTTGCCAAGCGGAGACCTCACCCCCGACAATCACCGTCGGATCGAGACCTGCTTTAAGGAGCAAATATCCAACAAGCCCGCTGGTTGTAGTTTTCCCATGGGTTCCAGCGATCGAAATCCCTTTATATTCAGCAATCAAACCAGCTAAAACATCGGACCGATGAAAAATAGGGCACCCAAGTTGAAGTGCGGCAGCATATTCAGAATTATGGGTAGTAATGGCGGTCGAACAGACTACTTGGGGCAGTTGACGATCGTGAAAGTAGGAAAGATTATCCTCGTCTTGGGACGAAAAGACATGCGCCCCCATCGCCATTAAGCGATCTGTAATGTGACTTAGCTTCAGATCCGAACCAGAAACAGGTAAGTTACGATGCGCCAAGATATGGGCGATCGCCGACATGCCAATGCCGCCAATACCTAGAAAGTGGAATGGTCGTCCGCTGAAATCGATTGAATTCAGCATCATTTATCCTCACACACACCAAAATCGTAGCCGTATTCTGCGTATCATAATCAACGATCGCTTTTATGCGACTTAATCTACACTGAATCTCTCGCAGGCTCAAGTTAATCTAAAAAAAGTCGATAAAAAGTGTTTTACCTTACTAAAAACAACCTAAAGGTAGAATAAAGTAACAACTGATGGATAGAGAACATGATGACACTCTGGATACTAGCATCAAGAGACATGGAATCTATTGATAAATCGAGTTGGAACGGTTGTAACAGTCTTATACAAGGATGCTTTGACGAGGCATGAATTAGAGTTATTTGATGATGATTACGCGATAGTTAACGCCGCATGACCAAATGAATTTTAGACATTAATTACGGATCCACATAAGGTCAAAACATCAACGAACTATCGACTTTGGATAATTAATATCAATAATAAATAATAATTCCTAGGGATTATTTAAATTTATCGGGGTTTCCTCTTGATCTAAGTCTCATACTAGTGATGCGATCGCTACAGGTTCAGGTATTGGATTAGCCTCAACTGGAGCTTGCGAATGTGGTCGCCTTTTAGGATATGATGGCTGCGTCAATCGGTAATTACTAACAGAGGGCAAGACGCTGTGATTAGAGTCGCGATCAACGGCTTTGGACGTATTGGACGTAGCTTTTTACGCTGTTGGGCTGGGCGCTCGGACAGCGCTTTTAAGGTGGTGGCATTGAATGTCACATCCGATCCCCGGAGTAACGCACACATGTTCCGCTACGACTCTACGATGGGTCGATTCCAAGGTGAGGTGAGTGCGGATGATAACACCATCACCATCAATGGAAATGTTATTAAGTGCTGCTCCGATCGCAACCCTGAGAACTTGCCCTGGAAAGAGTGGGACATTGACTTAGTGATTGAATCGACAGGTATTTTCATCACCAAAGAAGGGGCGATGAAACATATCAAGGCGGGTGCTAAACGCGTTCTAATCACAGCTCCAGGCAAGGGCGATGATGGAACATTTGTGGTGGGTGTGAATGATCAAGATTACGATCCCGATCGTTGTTTTATTATTAGTAATGCCAGTTGTACCACTAACTGTTTGGCTCCTATTGTTAAGGTGATTGACGAACATTTTGGCATCGTCAAAGGCATGATGACCACAACCCACAGTTATACGGGTGATCAACGAATTCTTGACTCTAGCCACCGCGATTTACGTCGTGCCCGTGCTGCGGCTGTCAATATTGTTCCAACTTCAACGGGTGCGGCCAAGGCTGTTGCCCTTGTGTATCCTCCAATGGTGGGCAAGTTGAATGGGATTGCGTTGCGCGTACCGACCCCGAACGTTTCCATTGTTGACTTAGTGGCCAACGTTGCGAAGACGACGATCGCAGAGGAAGTGAACAATGTCTTGAAGGCTGCTTCTGAAGGATCAATGAAAGGCATCATTAAGTTCTGCGAAGAGCCATTGGTGTCGTCTGACCACGCTGGAACCGATGAATCGTCTATTATTGACGCAGCATTAACCATGGCGATCGGCGGCGACATGATTAAGGTTGTTGCTTGGTATGACAACGAGTGGGGCTACAGCCAACGGGTTGTAGATTTGGCTGAAATCGTTGCTCGTAAGTGGAAATAGTTTCCTAGAGATTACCTAATCTAAACTATAGAAAAGCGGGAAGAAATCAATTGGTTTCTTCCCGCTTTTTTAATTGATCTAGTTCCAAAAACCCGATCCCCCTAGCCCCCTTAAAAAGGGGGAAATAGAATTTAACTCTTAGTCCCGATTGTGAAGAGGAACTAAAATTCAACTCTTAGTCTCCCTTCACAAGGGGGATTTAGGGGGATCGGGTCTTTGATACCCACGAAAGGACTTTTGAACGTCCTCTCAACAATTACCGTTCCTGAATCAAACTAATCAATGCATCGGTTGTAATCTTGCTACTGAGTTCCGTACCTTCTAATAAGCTATCCGCTAGATCTCGTTTTTGTTGGTGCAGTTGAACAATCTTTTCCTCGATCGTATTCTTTGCCACAATTCGATAAATTGTCACCGGACGCACTTGTCC
>JAJAYH010000223.1 GCA_026786325.1 Alkalinema sp. CAN_BIN05
ATTTTCAAACCCAGCCCCATCCAAAGCCTCCCGAATCGCCCCGACAAAGCCATCCATCATCCCCGACGGCGCAATAATATCGGCACCCGCTTGAGCTTGGGCGATCGCCACCTTTTTCAACAGCTCCAGCGTCGGATCATTCAACACCCGGCCCGTCAGATCGCTTTCCCCCAAATAACCACAATGACCATGGGGCGTGTACTCACACAAGCAAGTGTCATTAATGACGACTAGGTTTGGCACCGCTTTTTTCACGGCTGCCGTCGCCTTCTGGACAATGCCGCAATCATGCCAAGCATCCGTCGCATCCACATCCTTATTCGCCGGAATCCCAAATAGAATAATAGCCGGAATCCCTAAGTCGTAAGCCTCACGCGCTTCATCCACAATTTTGTCCACCGAAAGCTGGTAGACCCCCGGCATGGAAACGACTTCCTTCGCAAAGCCTTCTCCCGGTACTGCAAACAATGGGTAGATCAAATCATTGGGTGTTAACACGGTTTCACGCACCATACGGCGCAAGGTGTCATTCGATCGCAGACGGCGAGGACGGTGATTTGGAAACATGGAGACAATCCTAAGAGAGTAGGTAAGGACGATTTGGTAAGGGGAGAAAAATATACGTGAAGCCTTACTCAAAAAAGTCTAGATCAGACTAGGTAAGCATTTCAGTTCCTTAAAGATCTGTAAAGCTACAGCAATTCAAAATTCAAAAATTTCAGAGGCTATAGCCCTTTATTTCCCGTTCCGTCCAACTTTCACTGAGGGTTTCTGATCCACTTGAACACGATCGGGGGTCGGTACCATTCAGCGATCGACTATGGTCAGCCAGCCCAACCGCCGATCGATCGTAAAGACGTAGATTGGGTCGCAAAAATTATTTGTTCATAAAAGCTTTTCAATAGTATTCAAAATATAAAGTTCTCAAAAAATTTCTTAAAATTGTGGGTCAATCGAAAATAAATGGGTATGGTAAGGTTCGATCTTATACCGTTACATTTTTTCATGAAAACCGATCGTTTCCTCTCTGCCAAGCTAGCTCTGGTTTTGCTGCCTATCTTACTGACCTTTGGGACGAAGGGGGCGATCGCAGGGATGGAATTTGTATCGTCCGTCACTATTATACAGCCTACCTTTCAACCGATCGTCAATCCACCGATCGTCCCAACCAATGTACTAAATTCGGTCGTCATGAGACAAGAGGTTCTAAAACTCAAGCCGATCGCAGATCCTAGCAGCAACATCCTTTGTTCAGCCAAAGCGTTTTGGCGGTAGTTTGACCTATCGTAACCTCACAGGTCTGGGCGACGAACTCAGCGCAGCCTACAACCGATCGTTCCCCGGTGGTTCTAATGCCCTCGACTTTAGCTATCGATTGCCCGTCAATGCAATGAATGGCACCGTCCAACTCCGCGTCGCCCCAAGCAATAGCAAAGTCATTGAACAGCCGTTTGATAGTTTAGACATTCGCAGTAATACAGAACTCTATGAATTGAGTTATCGTCAACCCTTGATTCGCAATCCCCGCGAAGAATTTGCGCTTTCCCTAGCCTTTGCAGTTCAAAATGGTCGCACCACAATTAGTGGATTTCCGTTGACAACTCTTGGCAGTGGAACTGATATTGACGGTCGGGGCCGGACTCGTGTATTGAAATTTGGACAGGACTATTTAAAACGAGACGCTCAGGGTGCCTGGGCATTACGATCGCAGTTCAGTCTCGGACTCAATGCCTTTGATGCCACTGTCAGCGATACCGCCAAACCAGACGGTCGCTTCTTCAGTTGGCTCGGTCAAGTACAACGAGTTCAACGCCTCAGCAATAATCAATTGCTAATTGCCCAAGCTGATGTACAACTATCGCCCGATCCACTATTGCCATCTCAACAGTTTGTGATTGGTGGCGGACAGTCATTGCGCGGCTATCGTCAGAATTTACGATCGGGTGATAATGGTATACGTCTATCTCTGGAAAATCGCATTGCCATTCAACGCAATGAATTAGGTAATTCCATTTTCCAACTCGCACCATTTGTCGATGCAGGCTGGGTTTGGAATCAATCTAACAATACAGCTCAGTTAGCCAATGAAACCTTTTTAGCCTCTGCTGGGTTGGGAATTATTTGGGAACCCTTACCTCGGATGTCGGTGCGTGTAGACTATGCAATTCCGTTGATTTACAACAGCGATCGTAAAGAGAATGCTCAAGATCGTGGGTTGAATTTCAGTGTGGGTTACAGCTTCTAAAAAGTGGAAAGGGTTGTTAAAGAAGTTATCTCACTTAGCAACGCTTTTTTAAATCAACATTCTACAATTTACGAGAGTTCATCTGGATCTATTCCTAATTCTCTAAGCTTTGCTGCAAGTCGATCGGCCCGTTGCTTTTCAGATTCAGCCCGTTGCTTTTCAGATTCGGCCCGTTGGCTTTCCAACTCTGCACGTTGCGCTTCTGCCTCATTTGGCAACATGACTAAACTTCCATTTGAGTTATAAAAACGCAGCCAGGTTGTCGTTTCGTTACCGATCGTTCCATACCAAGATCCGAGCCAAAGTCCGAGTTTTTCACTCCAAAGCCAGCCGCGATCGTTGGGTTTCAGATCGGTATAGTTCCCATTTAGATGCCAGCCTTGAAATTTACTCGCATCAAACGGATCGTAAACAAAGTAATCGGTTGTTTTGAAAATACGATCGTAGAGTTCTTTTTTTACACCGACATCAACTTTTTTTGTACTGCGAGACATCAGTTCAACAATCACATCAGGATAGCGGCCCTCTTCCTTCCAAACGACCCAACCTTGGCGCTCTTCTGTCCCATCTACATCCAGCACCACAAAAAAATCTGGCCCTCTGAAATCTCGGTTCATAGCCTGGGTACTACTGTAATACACAAACATATTACCGCCTGCATAGAAATCTGTAGCGGGGGCGCGATGATATTGATAAGAATCGATTAAGACATTGATTCCAATTCGGTGTCGATTACTTTCCAATGGTACTCCGTCATCAAAAATTAAATCTGTTGGAGGTGCAATCCAGCCAGCCATTTCCTCTAAAGGTAACTGCGTGAGATCCTCGTTTCGGTTTGTGTCCTTGGGTGCGATCGGTTCAGCGGCAATCGGTTTGGATACAATATTGACCATAGATTCTGTCCTCGTCAAGGTGGGCTTGATTGGGTAGTTTTAGTTTAACCGATCGATGCTTTTGAGCCAGATGCTGCCGCAATTCTCCTGTAGCCAGCAGCAGCCCAAATCTTAAGGCGAGTTTATTTCTATGACTACATTATTGGGAGTTCTAATTGAAAGGAACTTCCTTGATTGAGAGCCGATCGGCAAGTCAGTTTGCCATGATGATTCTCCGTGACAATCTGATAGCTGATGGAAAGTCCCAGACCAGTTCCTTTTCCCACTGGCTTTGTCGTGAAAAACGGATCAAAAATCCGATCGCTGACGGCCTCATCCATCCCGATTCCATTATCAAGCACTTCAATGAAGATCGTCTCACTGAGTGGGTTTAATTTAGTTTTAATTCTGAGCTTGGGGGAGAGTTGTGGGTTAATTTCAAATTGTAGTTCGATGGCATCGATCGCATTAGTCAGAAGATGCATAAACACCTGATTGAGTTGGGCCGGATAACAATTGATCTGTGGTAGTTCTCCGTACTGTTTAAATACCTGAATTGCAGGACGATTATTGTTCTCTTTAAGACGATGTTGCAAAAGCATGAGTGTATTTTCTATGCCTTCATGGAGATCTACTCTCTTCATTTCCGATTCATCATGGCGAGAAAAATTGCGCAGTGACAGCACAATCTCACGAATCCGATCGGTTCCTACCTGCATCGATGACAATGCCTGCGGTAAATCCTGAGCAATGAATTCTAGATCTAAATCATCAGCCTTAATTTTAATCTCCTCCGGCACCTCAACACTGGACTTTTCATAGAGTTTCAACAGATCCAATAGCCCCAAACTATATTCACTAATATGGATCAGGTTCCCCGCAATAAAATTCGCAGGATTATTGATTTCATGGGCAATCCCCGCCACCAAACTACCTAGACTCGCCATTTTTTCCCGTTGAATAAGTTGGGCTTGGGAGGCTTTGAGATCCGCTAGTACTGATTGAATTTGTTTGGATTGCTTTTGGCTATGCTCTAGTAGTTCTGCCTGCCCGAGCGCAACCCCAAGCTGACTGCCGACCTGATTCAGTATTGATAGCTCATCAGGTCGCCAAGTCCGAGGGCCATCATTTTGGTAAACCGCCAGAAGACCCCAGAGACGCCAATCCTGGAAAAGGCCAACGATCGCATAACTCCGTGCTTGATATTGTTCTAGTGTCTGAATATAGCAAGGGGTAAAGCCTTGAGTATAAATATCATTCGCTATGCGTAGGACTGAACCGTGACTAAAAATTTCCCCTTCAGTGTCTTGAATATGGCTATCAAAGCTGATATTTGATAGCATCTTCACAGTGCATTCACTGACATTTTTGATCAAGCTATCGTCGTCTATCTGTTGAGACCGGAGGCTTGACCATTTTGAATCACAATCCTCAGCAACAAATTCTCCGCTCCAGTCGGGGTTAAAGCGGTAAATCACCGTCCGATCGCATTGCAATAGACGGCGAACTTCTTCGACCGTTCGGTTAAAGATTTTGTCTAAGTCTAACGAACCCCGAATCCGATCGATCGCCTGAGATACCCGATCTTGCTGTTCCATGAGACGTTGTTCAGCAGCTTTACCCACTTGGGTAGCCTGTTTTAATAGGTTGTCATGTTGAAGTACCATACTTAAGTTATCGGCCACCTGCTGCGTGAAGGTCATATCCATCGGTGTCCAATCCCGAGGGACGTTACATTGGTGAACATAAATTAATCCCCATAGCTCCGTCCCCTTCAATAAGGGAGCAACCATATTGGCCCGAATCTGAAATTTTTCTAAAACCTCAATGTAGCAAGGCTCATATCCCTGTGCGTAAATATCAGAAACTGCGTTAATCCGATCTTCTTGATACAGCGGCGCAAACCGTTCACTAGAACAATGATCTATCAGGCGCATCTCTAATGCCGATGGCACCGTCGGATCGACAGATTCAGCAATTAATTCCCCTTCCCAATCCTGCTCTGGATAAAACTGAAAAATCCCTACCCGATCGGCCTGAAGAATCGATCGAATCTCTGTCACACTGGTTTGAAAATTAGTTGACATATCAAGCGAGGCTCGAATTCGGGCGAGAACTCCCGCTAAAACCTTCTGATAGCCAAGGTTAGGGACATGGTAAATTAGTGACGGAGAATAGGCTATATTAAAATTCATAGGATGTATAGGGTTCGGAATATAATTTTAGTCTAACCGATCGATTCTTTTAAGGCCACCTGCTGCCGCAATTCTCCTGTTCTAGCCAGCCGCCCAAATCTTAAGGCTAATTTATTTCTATGACTCCATTACTTGGGAGTTCTAATTGAAAGGCACTTCCTTGATTGGGAGCCGATCGGCAAGTCAGTTTGCCATGATGATTCTCCGTGACAATCTGATAGCTGACGGAAAGTCCCAGACCAGGACCTTTTCCCACTGGTTTTGTCGTGAAAAATGGGTCAAAAATTCGATCGATTATAGCCTCATCCATCCCAATTCCATTGTCAATCACTTCAATGACGATCGTATTGCTAAGTGGTTTTAATTCAGTTTTAATGCTGAGTCGAGGGGAGAGTTCTGGGTTAATTTGAAATTGGAGTTCGATGGCATCGATCGCATTAGTCAGAAGATGCATAAACACCTGATTGAGTTGGGCCGGATAGCAATTGACCTGCGGCAGTTCTCCGTACTGTTTAAATACCTGAATTGTGGGACGATCGTTCCTTTTTTTAAGACGATGTTCCAAAAGCATGAGCGTATTTTCTAAACCTTCATAGAGATCTACTATCTTCATTTCCGATTCATCATGGCGAGAAAAATTGCGCAGTGACAGCACAATCTGACTAATCCGATCGGTTCCTACCTGCATCGACGACAATGCCTGCGGTAGATCCTGAGCAATGAATTCTAGATCCATATTACGAGCCTTAATTTTAATCTCCTCCGGCACCTCGACACTGGACTTTTCATAGAGTTTCAACAGATCCAATAGCTCCAA
>JAJAYH010000224.1 GCA_026786325.1 Alkalinema sp. CAN_BIN05
CGTCTGTGATGGGAAACTGGGAGCGGGAAGTGCGGAAATTTGCTCCGAGTTTGACGGTGTTGTTACATCACGGGACTGGCCGATCGCAAGGCCCGAACTTTGTGACGCGCACCCGAAAAATTGATCTCGTAATTACCAGCTATGCCTTGGTCACTCGCGACATCAATACGCTTAAGCCGATTTCTTGGCGTGGCTTAGTTCTTGATGAAGCGCAGAATATTAAAAATGCGGATTCAAAACAAACCCAATCGGTTCGAGAACTCACGGGCCAATTTCGCATTGCATTGACGGGAACGCCTGTGGAAAACCGTCTTTCTGAACTTTGGTCCATTATGGAGTTTCTTAATCCGGGCTATCTCGGATCTAAACAATTTTTCCAACGACGCTTTGCAATTCCGATCGAAAAATATGGCGATACGATGTCATTGCAAATGCTGCGGAGTATGGTGCAGCCGTTTTTGTTACGTCGTTTGAAAACCGATCGGACCATCATTCAAGATTTGCCTGACAAACAAGAAATGACGGTGTTTTGTAATCTGGCCCCAGCTCAAGCAGCTCTTTACCAAACCGTTGTCGATCAGGCTCTTTCCGATATTGATGATGCCGAGGGCATTCAACGACGCGGAATGATTTTGGCACTATTGACGAAGCTGAAACAACTTTGCAATCATCCTGGACTCATTGATAAAGAGAATGCATCTGATATTGCAACCCTAACCCGTGATTCTGGCAAGCTGAAGCGATTGGTTGAGATGCTGGATGTGGTTATTTCTGAGGGCGATCGGGTATTAATTTTCACACAGTTTGCAGAATGGGGAAAGCAATTACAAAAGGTATTGGCACATGAATTTAATGAAGAAGTATTGTTTTTGTATGGTAGTACGCCGCGCATTAAACGAGAGGCGATGGTCGATCGGTTTCAGCAAGATCCAAATGCACCAAAGATTCTGATTTTGTCATTGAAAGCCGGTGGAGTTGGCTTGAATTTAACCCGTGCAAATCATGTGTTTCATTTCGATCGGTGGTGGAATCCGGCGGTGGAAAACCAGGCCACAGATAGAGCATTTCGCATCGGACAAACCCGGAATGTACAGGTTCATAAGTTTGTTTGTATTGGCACATTGGAGGAAAAGATTCACGACATGATCGAAAGTAAAAAAGCCTTGGCGGATCAGGTAATCGGGGCGGGAGAATCTTGGATTACGGATCTTGATACGGATCAACTTCGCAAGCTTTTGGTCTTCGATCGAAGTTCGATGATTACAGAATAATTAGTGGCTGGGTTCTTGATGGATTGAGGAATGAAAGTGAAGATGTCTATGAGACTGCATTGCAACCGTCTCTAATGGATGGCTGTGTTGGTGCTCGTCATCGTGCATATGTTCATGTTGATGCCACAGCCCATTATGACCCGTAATTCTCTGTGTATGATTGAGTGCGAAATATACAACAATTAGCAATGCAGCACTGATTAAACCACTATATAAAAAATTGTAGGCGGGGAAGTGGCTACCCATCCATCCGGCAAGAGGATAAGAAAATGCCCACCATAAATGGCTCCAAGCAAAGTGAGCACCATAAACTCGTCCTTGAATTTCAACAGCAACCCGATCGGCAATTAAAGTCTGAGTGGGGAGATTGACTAGCGTTTGTCCGGCCCCAGCTACCAACCATAGCAGCAGCAACCCTTCCAAACTGGCAAAATTTGCAGGAAGTAGAGAAAGCGTCAGCAGAATCACTCCTGTTCCAATTAATGCGGTTTTTTGATACCGCTGCATTGAGTTGCTTAGACTGACTGATGCTATCGTCGCTCCAATCCCAAATGCTGCCATTACCCATCCATATTCGACCTTGCCTAGATTCAGCGTTCCCTGAACATAACCAACCGTGTTAACCAGAATCTGTGCGCCCGTGATCGCCGCCACTAACTGCATGATTAGGGCATAGCGAATAGGCGGATCAGAGAATAGACAAACTGTTCCGGTGCGAATATCTTGTAATGTTCTGCTGACAGTTTTTGGTTCTTGTTGGCTCTGAATAACAGTCAGTTGTCCTGGCAATGTGATCAGTAGAATTGCTGCGATCAAAAAGGTCAGTCCGTCTAAGAAAAATACCTGTTTTATACCCACAAATGCAGCAATGCTTCCTGCTAAACCCGGTCCTAAAACCCCAAGTAGCTGATAGGTTGCACTTGAAAGCGCGATCGCATTTGGATATTCATCTCTAGCGGTTACTAATGGAATTGTTGCCGTGTAGGTTGGCGTAAAAAAAGCATAAAAGACATTAAGTGCCAAAACGATTGCGTAGATTTGCCATGCTTGGGTGACAAAAGGTAATAGACAAACAATGACCATCCGAAACAAATGAGTGATCACCATAATGCGTTTACGGTCAAATCGATCGGCAAGCACTCCTGCTATGGGCGACAGAACCACAAATGCCATTACCCGCAGAGTCAGTGCCCCAGACAAAATAATTCCTGCCTTCTCACCTGCTAACTCAAATGCTAACAATGCCAATCCTAACCAAGTGAGAGCGTCTCCGACCAAGTTGATAGTTTGTGCAAGATAAAGTCTAGCAAATCTGGGATTTTTCAAACATTGGAGTAATGCAGGAGCCTGTGTCATTTTTATCATTGTGCAAACTTTTTTATTGTGTCAATTAGAAGGTTCAATTAATTGTGAAATAGTTTGCATGAACCAAGCAGCGGCGGTGATATTAGTACTTTCGGCCAATTGATCAAGCGTCTGCTCTAGAAGGGCGATCGGCAATCCAGCTAAGGCAGCAGAAGTTTCACAGATTTGATATTTACCATTACTCTGCAATTGAAAGGCCAAGACTTGCCGCCCTTTCACATCAATCACCCAATATTCTGGGACACCTAGTGCTTCATAGAGACGTTTCTTTTCATCGAGGTCCGAGGCTAATGTGGTATCCGAAACTTCCCCAACTAAATCTGGGACAGCCCATTTGTCCAAATCAATTCGGCGCGGTTCGCCTTTGTTCCAAGTTGGAGCATTATCACCCAGATATAAAACCAAATCAGGTGCAGCAGCTTGTTTTCCCGATTTCTCCATCAAGCAACCACCCAAAGATTTTGCAGTCTGCTCTGGATGAAAATTAAACCAGAATGCAAATAACATGACAAATAAATCACCGACTTCGGCATGTTTAATTCCTTCCCAGCCCATCATAGTCACCAATAAAAATCCATCATGAAAAAATAGTCGCAATCGTTCAGGAGCATTACGATCGTCTCGGCAATTCTCGTAGTCGGCCCAAGTTGCAGCTTGCCAAATGGGGGAATGAATGACTTCTGTTTGTTTCGGAGCGATAGAAGTGGTCATAGACTTCAGTTAAATTTTGGTAAGGCTAATTACAAACTCATTTGGAATTACATTCTAATTATTATAGATGAATAGGAGAATAAACGGTATGGGAAGCCACTAAAGTTGATTTCGCATTTTAAGTTGGAGATACCGATCGACCAATTGATCTGAAATTTGATTAGCAGGCGCATCTAGTACTAAAACACCCTTGCGCTTTAATTGTTCAAAAGCAACCTGACGCTGAGCCAATAGATCTAATGCCACCGATCGTTCGTAGGCCGCTGTCAGCCGATCGCCCCCGTCCTCAGGACTATGTGCAATACGATCGATTTCGGGATCTCGTAATGCTACACAGAATGGTAAATAGCGCGGGGCCAATCGTCCCAAGGCAACGAGTAGTTCTGAAGACGCGGTGGTATCTACTAAATCGGTAATGACTACCACCAATGCTCGCCTCGATTGCTGACTCAAAATAGAATTAATTGAGGTCAAATAGTCGGGTTCAGTTAAATCAGGTTGAATAGGCGTTAGTTTCTCCAATAATCGCTGAAAATGTGCTTCTCCCCGCTGCGGTGGAATCCAAGTATGAATGGCTCGATCGAATACCGCTACTCCCACC
>JAJAYH010000225.1 GCA_026786325.1 Alkalinema sp. CAN_BIN05
GGGCTAGGGGGATCGGGATTGCATTTAGAATAGTGAATTCAGAAAGGGACGATCGGCTATGGTAGGTTTTTGGCGATCGGAATCCATCAGCTACAATGAGAAATAAATCACTGTTTAGCCATCATGACCCACATTACTCTGATTGAAGCACAACAGCATTTACCTGAAATTATCGCAAAACTCACTCCTGGTGAAACGATTCAGATCTTCCAAGACGATCGCCCGATCGCCCGTCTCATCATGGAAACCCCAACAACCCGAAAACCTCGAAAACCGGGTAGTGCGATCGGCACATTTACGATCGTCAGTGATGATAACGAGCATTTGCAAGACTTTAGTGATTACATGCCATTATTGACTTCTTCGATCGGCTTCTGATCGCTCAATCGATCGTTGAAAATATTCCTGTCATAAGTACCGATAGAATATTTGATTCTTATGCTGTCAATCGAATTTGGTAAAACGATCGAATTGAGAAAGGGGGCGATCGAACTTTCCCTTCTACCCACAAATTACGGTAAGCTAATCCAAATTCTACATATATCACCATGGCTGTCCAATTCATCGCGCCCACTGCTCCAAAATCCACAAGCCTTTCCCTGAAATTCATGTGGGTGGGGGTAACGATGACAGCATTTGTGGTGTTACTAGCGATCGCAGCCCCTCTCCTACAATCGATCGGCCTTCTCCAAGACCCCAGCGAATTCCTCAATAACCCCGCTCAGGAAGCACCCTCGGCAGCACATTGGTTTGGCACGACACGGCTTGGGTATGACGTATTCTCACGGACAATCTTTGGCATTCCGGCAGCATTGCAGGTTGTCGTGTTGTCTACGGTGTTGAGTGTAGTGGTGGGTGTGCCGTTGGGGATGGTGAGTGGATATTTGGGAGGAAAGTTCGATCGGGCCATTCTGTTTGTAATGGATACAATTTATACATTGCCAAGTTTACTATTGTCAGTCACATTATCATTTGTATTGGGGCGCGGGGTTTTGAATGCTGCGATCGCATTGGCTATTGTATACATTCCCCAATATTACCGAGTGGTCAGAAACCAAACCATTAGCGTTAAGACTGAAGTGTATATTGAAGCCGCACAGGCCATGGGTGCGAGTACTTGGCGAATTTTGCGAAAGTATTTACTATTGAATGTAATTCAGAGTGTACCTGTAATTTTGGCCTTGAATTTATCAGATGCAATTTTGACCTTAGGCGGTTTGGGTTTCTTGGGTTTGGGATTGCCA
This sequence comes from Alkalinema sp. CAN_BIN05, assembly GCA_026786325.1. Lineage (GTDB taxonomy): Bacteria > Cyanobacteriota > Cyanobacteriia > Leptolyngbyales > Leptolyngbyaceae > JAAFJU01. Next base: position 1,245 of record JAJAYH010000225.1, read on the forward strand.
GAGGAAACACCAGAATGGGGCCATGATCTCAAAGAAGCATTAGACGGACTTTCGACGGGTGGCATTTGGTGGACGGCTCTATTTCCTGGGTTAGCAATTACGTTGACAGTGATTGGATTATCGTTATTGGGTGAGGGATTGAATGAGTTGACGGAGAAGAAGGGACGGTGATGATCGGCAAATTCGATCGATCAACCAGTCAAACGCTTATCTCAATCATATTACTAAGCGATCCCCCGATCGTCACTTCCCCATAGACGATCGTCCCCCGATCGCATTTGAATTAATCATCTATAACCTCCTGCCCATCCCACAACCGTGACCGTTACGCGATCGGCCCAAAGCCATGTCCATCATTCATTGGCGGCAGTCGCGATCGTTTTACGCGGTCTTCCCCCTCGTTTGCCATTATCTCTTGAGGCTTGGGCCTTAGCGACTGATTTCAGTTTCCCCCCTTGCCGACCCAACTCAGTCATCCAAGCCTTAGAACCAAATAATCCCGATACCAATTGTGACACGCCCAAATCGGCATCTAAACTCTCCCAGTGCAAAGCCGATCCAGTTGGCATAATCTCAACCTCAGCTAGCTGCTCGGTCGTGGCATTTTCTAATCCCTGCAACAGTTGATAAGGAAACCCCATGATCACACCGTTGGTTAACTCCATAAATACACGCTCACTATCGGCGGCATACCAAGCTTTAACCGCTCTTGGCTCCGTTTCAGCGAGAGATTTACCAGCCGCTCTCGCTTGATCAAACTGTGCAATTAATTCAGGGCTAATATCACTCATGAATTTCTTTCCACCTTTCTAAAAGCTCGATTTGATTCTTGATGACTAGATTCAACGCCTTGACTTTCAAGCGACGATCGTCCTATCCCACAGCAAACTCAGTTAACTTCCTTGCATTTAGTGAATGCCAACCAAGAACGATCGAACTCTTGGGAACACCTAAGTCAATCAATTCATTAGCAACTCCAACTTCAGTCCCATCATACTGAATCCAAATCTTGGTATCAATAATATCAATATGAATCGTACAGCCAAATACTCGTTTTCGATTCTCCCAACCAACGCTAAAAAGTTGATAATGATCTCGCACTTCATCGAAAAACACGACTTCATCGATCTCACCATAAGATGACTTTAATCGACTATGTTCAGTCAAAATCTGTTTAATCAAAATACGATATTGTTCTAGCTTATCCATTTTGTAACCTCTTCTAAATCAGGATCAAAAACAATTAACTTTACTGCATTTTCTTGAACACTCAGACGAACCACCTCTTCTGGAAAAAACTCCTCATAGGTTTCCAGCGGTACTGCCAAATAGAGAACTCGCTGAGGTTCTTTTAATCGTAGGGCAATGCGATAATTAATAAACTGTCCCAATGCAGCATGGAACTCTGAAACCGTGGAAGGTGCCAGAAAACTCTTCACTTCAACGGCAATGAATTGATGATCTTTCTCAGCCGCAACCAACGCCTCAGCAGCTAAATCAATCTGCAATTTGTAACGGGTCGAAAACTTAAGCGTCAATGGATCAGCCGTCACTTTCCAGCCATCCTTGATTAACGCAGTTTTGACAGCATTATGATAAACATCCCTTGCAGCCATGTTGCACAGTACCATTCAGGACCACTTTCATTGTAACGATAAAACCGATCGTTCATCTTCCAGTTTGAGATCTCAATTTCCAATCGATCGCCCCCGATCGTCACTTCCCCATAGACGATCGTCCCCCCGATCGCGGGAAAATGGTAAACTTTCCTATAGTTTGTTTAAGCGAGAAACCCCAATGCTAGAAGCTTACCGTAGTCATGTTGCCGATCGTTCCAGTCAAGGCGTTCCAGCATTGCCCTTGTCTGCTGAGCAAGCCGCTGAACTGTGCGAATTACTACAAAACCCACCTGCTGGGGAAGAAGAATTTTTGGTGGAGCTATTACGCGATCGGATTCCGCCGGGAGTCGATCAGGCAGCTTATGTGAAAGCAGGGTTTTTAGCAGCGATCGCAAAGGGTGAAGTAAACAGTCCATTGGTGACAAATGTGTATGCGGTGGAATTGCTTGGCACCATGATGGGCGGATATAACGTCAGCGCATTAGTGCAATTGATTCAAATTACAAATGCAACGATCGCCGCCGCCGCAACTAAAGCATTGTGCAAAATTGTATTAGTCTATGATGCATTTAATGATGTGCAAGAATTGGCGGCAGCAGGGAATCTCAATGCGCAAACCGTAATGCAGGCTTGGGCAGATGCTAAATGGTTCACCGATCGTCCCATGGTTCCCGAAAGCATTACCGTTACAGTATTCAAAGTCCCCGGCGAAACCAATACCGATGACCTTTCGCCTGCAACCCATGCCACCACCCGCCCAGATATTCCGTTGCACGCTATGGCGATGTTGGAGACGCGATTGCCGGGTTCACTTGAAGTGATTACGGAATTGAAAAAGAAGGGTCATTCTGTGGCGTATGTCGGCGATGTCGTGGGAACAGGATCCTCACGGAAATCTGCGATTAATTCAGTGTTGTGGCATATGGGGGAGGACATTCCCTTTGTGCCGAATAAACGATCGGGCGGAGTTATTTTAGGAAGTAATATTGCACCAATTTTCTTTAATACGGCAGAAGATTCGGGTTCACTTCCGATCGAATGTGATGTTTCAGGAATGAATACGGGGGATGTGATTACTATTTATCCATATAAAGGTGAAATCCATAATGGAGATGTGATTACTAAATTCAATTTAAAGCCCACTACAATTTTTGACGAAGTGCGGGCAGGCGGTCGGATTCCATTGCTCATCGGGCGGACATTGACAGATAAGGCGAGAGTGGCGTTGGGAATGTCCGTGAGTGACTTGTTTGTGCGTCCCCAGGTTCCGGCTGATACGGGAAAGGGCTTTACATTGGCCCAGAAGATGGTCGGGAAGGCTTGCGGCATTGTAGGCGTGCGTCCAGGCATCTCCTGTGAACCGCACATTACAACTGTGGGTTCTCAAGATACAACGGGTCCAATGACTCGTGATGAATTGAAAGAACTCGCTTGTTTGGGATTCAGCGCTGATTTGGTGATGCAAAGTTTTTGCCATACTGCGGCCTATCCCAAACCCGTGGATCTCAAAACTCATACTGAATTGCCTGATTTTATGAACGATCGGGGTGGCGTATCATTGCGTCCCGGTGACGGTATCATTCACTCTTGGCTAAACCGAATGCTCATGCCTGACACCGTTGGCACAGGCGGCGATTCTCATACTCGTTTCCCCTTAGGCATTTCATTCCCAGCGGGTTCTGGTTTAGTTGCATTTGCGGCAGCATTGGGTGCAATGCCATTGGATATGCCAGAGTCGGTTTTAGTGCGGTTTACAGGTGAATTGCAACCGGGTATAACATTGCGTGATGTGGTGAATGCGATTCCTTATGTCGCCATTCAGCAAGGCAAACTCACCGTACCCAAAGAGAACAAAATCAATGTGTTCTCCGGTCGCATTATTGAAATGGAAGGGTTGCCTAATCTCAAATTAGAACAAGCCTTTGAACTCACCGATGCCACAGCAGAACGATCGGCAGCCGGGTCCACGATCGCCCTCTCGATCGAAACTGTAAGTGAATATCTGCGTTCCAATGTCGCATTGCTAAAAAACATGGTGGCTCGCGGCTATGGCGATGCAAGAACCATTCTCCGTCGTGTTCGTAAAATGGAAGAATGGTTGGCGAATCCCGTATTACTGGTTGCCGATTCTGATGCTGAATATGCAGACATCATTGAGATTGATTTGAATGCGATCACAGAGCCGATCGTTGCTGCTCCAAATGATCCAGACAATATCAAAACTCTTTCTGAAGTGGCAGGTGATCCGGTTCAAGAAGTGTTCATTGGTTCTTGTATGACCAATATCGGGCATTATCGAGCTGCGGCAAAAGTATTGGAAGGCAACAGTGCGATCGAAGGCGTTCGTCTTTGGATTGCGCCGCCAACTCGTATGGATGAAGAGCAATTGCGCAAAGAAGGTATTTATACTACATTCCAAAGCGTTGATGCTCGGACGGAAGTACCCGGATGTTCTCTCTGCATGGGCAACCAAGCCCGCGTGGACGATGACACTACCGTATTCTCCACATCCACCCGCAACTTCAACAACCGCATGGGCAAAGGTGCGCAGGTGTATTTGGGTTCTGCGGAATTAGCAGCGGCTTGTGCATTGCTCGGCAAGATTCCCACAGCAACGGAGTATATGAGTATTGTGGGCGATAAGCTGAGTCCTTTGGCGGATGAGCTGTATCAATACCTGAATTTCGATCGGATGCCAGGGTTTGAGGATGAGGGTCGGGTTGTCTCGAAGGAGGATGAGGCGAAGTTGGCGGCGAC
>JAJAYH010000226.1 GCA_026786325.1 Alkalinema sp. CAN_BIN05
CACCACACCGGGCTTGGTTTCAGGGGGCAAAAACACGCCGTCTATTGTAAAGTTCGGCTCCTTCACCGCTACTGAGTCAAACCGATAGCGATCGTTGCGTTGGGGCGCAGAGGGCAACAGTTCAAATAACAAACTGGGTGATTGGGCAAAGAGCTTATAAAAAATTGAATCCCGTTTCATAAATTTAAGTGAGTACTACCGCATTAAACTGTTTTACATTCATCGCCAATTTTAATTGAATCATTAGTCGGGTATTTAATACGAGTATTCACCGCCAATCGATAAAAATAATTAAACCTGGATCGTTCGACAGTCTCTGGCAATGATTGCGATCGCATTTTTAAAAACGTTTTTTGAAATTCAGCAGTAATATGTCCAGAACTACTATTACGTGTCGGAACAATACAACGCTGACAAGGATTTACGGCTTGAAATATAGTAGATCCTATTGTAAATTCAGGCAATTGGTCCGCCATCCCAAACAATTGATCTTCCCAAAATGCGGTTTGGGCATCGAGTTCGAGATTAGTGCGAAATCTGTTTCGAGCTTCAACCAATGTCATGCCACTATACCAACTCGCAACCGCTTGCAAGGTCTGCATTGAAATCACTGTTGGTCCGGGTGAAGCGGGATCATCAGGAAATCCTAATTCTAAATTCTGCTTTAAATGTACTACAAACCCAAAGTATTCACTCAGCCACATCTCAATTGATTCACGATCGCGATCCAAATGAAACATCGTTGGTTCCAATGTTGATATAGAAAGTATGACAGTTCGGCTTTCTAGATCATATTGCGATCGAATACTTTGAATTTTTTCCGTCCGTTTTGCATTCACAACGCGATCGTCACTATCAAAGATTGCAAACTCCCGATCGCCCTTTAATGCACCGCTAGCAAGAATTTCAGCAGATTTAAGATTCAGCGCGTCAAGTGATTTGATGGGGAAGATTGCAATGCGGGAAAGCTTAGAGATTGAATTAAGCATTGAATTAGAGATTAAATTAGATACGCTTTATTCCATGGACTCAGATCAACTCACCGCCCCTCCAAAAAAGATTCGGGAAAACCAAACAACACCAAGAACTATCAATGCACCCGCATCCCGTTTACCCAATCGAAGCTGATGCCATTCAACCCGGTGTTCATTGGGACTAGTGAATCCCCGCACTGTCATGGCACTAGCAATTTGTTCAGCCCGCAAAAGGAGATTGTCCACAAGTCGCTCAGCCACCGTTAACCAAATACGAATACTTCCCTTTATGCCCAACTTTTTCCAATCGATCGCCCTTGTCCGCACCGATCGCACCAAATTCTGAAACTCTTCCAATACCAACGGAATAAACCGTAACGCCAACGTTAACGTCAACGTAATTTCGGTCACTGGAACATTAAATCGTCGCAAAGGAGACATCAAAGCTTCCAATCCTGTGGTGATTTCTTCAGATGATGTGGTCAACAGGAAAATAGTTGTGCTGTAGATCAATGTGAACAGTAAGGTACTAAACCGCAACGCCAACGCCAACGATCGTTCTGTTACGGTAATGGGGCCGCGCTGAAACAATACATAGCGATAACTAGTCGGCTGCGGCAAATTAGGCGAAGTACGTAATCCCATTGGGTCAGCGGGTTTTTCAGGATTGAAACTTTCATACCAAGGGCGACTGGCGACTGCTGCTGGTAATACTCCCGATTGCTGTGAAAATTTGAATTCATCAGCAGGCAATCGCAATTGATGTTCAGCATTCAAACCATCAGGTGCGATCGAAATCAAACTACAAACATAGAGTGATAATCCCAACAGCCAGCCCATTTGTTGTCGCCATACCCGAAATGGAATTCCCGATACTATTGTCAACACAATCAACGAAGCTGCAATGCCTAGCCTCCATTCCACTGTCGCCAACAATGGCACTACCAAAAAGCTTGTGAGCCATGCCAGCTTAACCCGCGAATCTAGTCGGTGTAGCCACGTTACGGGCGTTTCTAAATACAAACCCAACGGCAACGATCGCATCAAATCCATAACAAATTCCCCATAACAAATTCCCCATAATAAATCCGAATAACAAATTCTAGTAAATTGCCGTCATTAGTTTTTTACGATATATATTCGTCAATGGGTTCTCATTTCCTAACAAATCAAACAAGGCCAACATCGATCGTCGCGCCGCATCATTGCGATATAGCCGATCGCGTTCAACGATGGCCAAAAAGCCTGACAGCGCCTCATCATAGCGTTGTTCTAATGAAGCTTGAGCGGCATCTTTATAGTGTTGATCCAATTCACTCATCACCTCAGAACCGATCGCCCGTTTAAACTCGATTAATGCCTGAAGTCCCCGTGCCCGTGCCGCCAATTCCTTCTCATGCTGTGGAATTCGACCCGCTAAGGTCTCCGCCATTTCTAGATTGCCAGATTCTAAATAAAAATTCCCGGCTTCTAATATCAATCCCGGATCATTCGGATGTTCAGTCAACAAGGCTTGAATTTGAATTTCAGCAGCCACAATATCCCCCGATTCTGCCAAGGCATAGAGCCGATCGAGACTCGCATTCAACCCTGATTTTAATTTAAGGCGCTGTAGCATTTCCCGCAATTTTGGCTCTGACAACATACCCACAAATCCAGGCTGCACCACGCCATCTACGACAATACGAACATCCGGTACACCGGAAACCCCGTATTCCTGAGCAAGGTCGGGATTTTGATCAATATCGACTTTTGCCAACACCAGACCATACTCCGGCACCAGTTTTTCCAGCAACGGCTTCAACATTTGGCACGGCCCACACCAGGTTGCAAAAAAGTCCACCACCACCGGAGTTTGATGAGATTTTTCTAAAACCTCGGCCAGAAAAGTGGATTGGTTGACATCTGAAGTACTCATAAAAATCACCGGAATAGGGATAGATAGATTCGGAAGAAATACAACCGATCGTTGTTTCTCTCCATTTTCTCTTGTCTAGCACCCAATGGAACGCTAAAGTTTTTAAGATCGATCGTCTTTGACTGACGGGCGACCATCTTTCTGCTCTAGGCCAATCCTCAATCCCCCAGCAAATCATGCCTTTCGACGACCCAATCCTCACACCAGCAGCCAAATCACAGGCTTTATCGGCAGAAATGCTTAAGCCTGAACCTCATCAGAGTTTAAGCGATGACCCGACGATCGAGTCTTCAGATCCTGATCACATTGCAGCCGAGGCGGTTTCAGGAACTGAAACCATTCTAGTAGACAAAAAAATAGACAAAAACAACAACGACAGCGAAGTCTCAGGCACTAATCAACCGAAAGAAACGCCTCCCATCGATCCCAATCTCCAAGTTCGGATTAAAACCGAAAAAGGCAACCTATGTATTTGCCTACCGAGGGAAATAAAAAAAGAAGGATCCATCATTAGCTATGCCTGGAGTGAAATCATTCAGCAGATTCAGCAACGACTCAGCGGCGACTCCCGATCGTGGGATCCCAACACTCCCGTCCGAATCCTCGCCAACGATCGGCTCCTCGACACCATTCAAATCCAAGAACTTGCCGACATCCTACTCCAATCCAATCTCCGTCTGAAACGGTTCTACACCAAACGCCGCCAAACCGCTGTTGCCGTTGTCACCTGTCGGTTTTCCGTCGAGCAACAAACCGCGCAACAAGTTCTGATGGCGGAAACCAGCAGCAACCTCCTCGTCACTGACCCGATGTATGTTCAAATGACACTACGATCGGGTACGGAAATTCGCCATGATGGATCCGTCATTGTTATGGGCGACATGAATCCGGGAAGCGTTGTGATTGCCGATGGCGATATTTTGGTGTGGGGCAAGCTGCGGGGGACGGTCCATGCGGGGGCCGGGGGAAATGCGGGTTCGATCGTCATGGCCACCCAAATGCAGCCCTCCCAAATTCGGATCGCAGACTTCGTAGCCCGTGGTCCTTCTAATACCCCCGCCCAGTTCTTCCCTGAAGTGGCTTATGTCACGCCGCAGGGAAAAATTAGTATCACCCAAGCCCAAAATTTCACCCGTCCATAATTCACCCGCTTGCAATTAACCTGTTTATAATTCATCCATATTTAAAACTCGCCCATGCCTTCGACTCGTTCAGTCAATGCCTCATCCCGTCTTGGATGGAACCTGGAATCTCGCGATCGTGACTTCATTGCGGCCCTGATGCCGATTTGGGACTGGCTGTATCGTTATTATTTTCGCGTCCAGACTTCTGGCTGGGAGACGGTTCCAGACGGTCAAGTCTTGCTAGTGGGATCGCACAATGGCGGACTGGCGGCCCCGGATATGCACATGATGATGTATGACTGGTTTTGTCGCTTTGGCATCGATCGCCCGGTCTATGGGTTAATGCACGCCCAACTCAGCAAAAGTTTCCCTCCCGGCACCGAGCTAGCCGTTAAAGCTGGAGCGATTATAGCCCACCCGACCATGGCACGTGCCGCTCTTGACTCTGGAGCGAGTGTATTGGTGTATCCCGGCGGCGTGAAGGATTTGTTTCGGCCCCACAATCAACGCGATCGGATTTGCTTCAACAACAACAGCGGCTTTATCAAATTGGCCTTGCAA
>JAJAYH010000227.1 GCA_026786325.1 Alkalinema sp. CAN_BIN05
GCTTGCTCCACCAATCGGCTGATATCATGAAAAATACTAGAATTCGGATTTGCCATAGCCAAAGGATGATGGTGCTGAATAATAGAACTTATAGCGCTTTGAAGCCTGGTGAAGTAAAACTCTTTACCTGAAAGGATCTCATAACAGGCTGATGGAACCAACTCGCACCCCTGCATAACTTAGTCGTTTGGCTGAGTACTCACAAGAAATAATTACCTTTCTAGATCTTATGCTTTTAGCGTCCCTAAATTACGATCGTTCTCATTTCACATTTATCTTAAAGCCATTATATTTAAAGACTCGGCGCGGACTAATCGGTTAAGACTTTTAAAAGGTCGATCGGTCTGTTATTTTGAAATGCGATCGGTGGTGATCAAAAACTACGAAATTTTATGCTCGGTTCAAGAGCGGAAGACGATTAACATCCACGCCTCAATGGGAACTAGCCGAACATTAGCGATTTATTTCAACTCTAATTATTGATTTTGACCGGATTGGATTTGGAGAATTTGGTCTAGGGAAAGTTCCATCAGGCGAGCGATCGTATTCAGACTAATCCCTTCATTAAGCATCCCTAAAACCATTTCTTTCCGTAATGCTTGGCGACCTTTGGCTTCACCTATGACTTCACCTTTGGCTTCACCTTCTTGAAAGATTTCTTGATAGATTACGGATTCTCGCATGATATCCTCTCGGAAAATACGTTTAACGATGTTCTTATCGTACTTCAAACCCGCCATGAGCTGCACGTAGGACGAGACTTGACGTTTTTCTTCAACCGATTTGATTCGATCGACCCGCTCTGATATTTGTTGCAATAATGCGTCAGATTTTTCTACTTGAGTCAAGGCAGCAAAGGGCAACAAGACTGGATCATTCAAAAATAACTCAGTGTCCTGTTCCCACATTTTCACCACGGTAAATTCATGGCATGTGGATCCAACTTGGAACCTATTTTCAATGATAGTTCCGGCAGATGGAGGTAATAGGACGACAACGATTTGGATAATCGGGATACTGTACGAACGATAGAGACGAACCCAGTAATCCAACATTCGGAACGGCATTGGTGGAATAATCGGCCATTGAGTTTGGAATTCGATGTGAAGAATATGGCCTTCTGTTTTGAAAAAAGTAACGGAATCGGCTCGAATCGGTTCAATACTTAGTTCGGTTTTGAGAATGGTAATTTCATCAGGAATATGACCCAAAAGCCAATTGGCAAATGATTTTGGATGTTTTTCAACAAGCAGTTTACAGAGATTATCGAAGGACATGACAACACCCGAGATTTACGCCACCGACTTCCACACCCGTGGAACATCTAAACGTCAAAAATTAAACGTCAAACATCTAAAATCTAAAATCATCCATTCCAAGCCCCGGTAGATTTGGAGGCACTACCGCCAACGCAGACGAGACCTTATAGCCCTCTCGCTTTGTGGCGGTCTCGATGGCGATCGCCTCAATCTGAATCTCCAAACTGCCCAAGGGTACGGTGAAGGTAGTGGTCGCTTCCATCAAGCGATACTGAGCATCGGGGACAAAATCTACCAAATAGCGCGGACCATCTAGCAAGGTACGGGTTTGCCGATCGTTGATCCAAAGTTTTACATAGAGCTTCGGCTGAATCATCGGCAGCTTCACCTTCACCATCAACGACTGCCCCGCCACCACTTCATCCACCGCCTCAATTTCCAAACTTGGCGTGGGCACCACTTCATCTGCCCCAATCAGAAGCGGATTGTCGTCTGTATCCAACGCCGTCGGAGCGAGGTTGAACACATCATCCATAATCACCACCGACTCGGTAGACGAGGCTCTGGCAGAGGCAAAGGGGTTGATGGAGGCTTCAGGGGTCGGGGGAATGGCGTTGATGGCCTCGGTTTGGGTTTCTTCGGCAAAGGCGCTCATGCGGTCCATGAACCGATCGCCTAAGTTCAACGATTCAAAGCGATCATTCTCGGGCGATGGTTCGGCAATTTGTTGGGCATTAATATCGATGGTGCGCAGATCATCTGGATCATCTAAGTCCAACGGCGCACTAGTATTAAAGGCAAATTCTGACTGGCTTAAATCAAAATTTTGATCTAAATCATTATCCAACAATGCTGCCTCTAGCCCGTCGTCAAAACGATCGAACCCATCATTTTGATTCACAGCGTTTTGATTCACAGTTTCGGACGATGCCAACGCTGGAACTTCAGCCAACAGATCTTGTTCTGACGGAACAGCTAAGACATTGCCTAAGATATTGCCGAGAAGTGCATCTTCCGACTGAGTGAGATCATCAAACGACAATTCATCCGCCATCAGGTCATCGACCGCAAAATCATCAAACAAGTTCTCTATATCAGCCTCAGGTGTGGGATCTGTCAGGAATGTAGGCAACGAGAGGGCAGGCCGATCGTCACGATTTGGGTCTGGTTGGTAGAGTTTCGGGGGAAGCTGGGATTTCGGCTGAACTTGAAACGAGGCGGTGGCAGCGGGTTGATTGACCAGGCCCAGCAACTGATCGTCAAACTCAGGGCCGGAGGCTTCAGCAGGCGGATGGGGCAATTGGTCCACAACGGGCGATCGGGTCTGGGATATGAGGTCTTGTATTGTCGCCAACAGATCACTCAATGGCGTAAACAAGGTAAACCGATCGATCGCTAATGTATCGCCTGTGCGATCGTCCATTAAACACACTTCGCCCATCAACATCGAGGAACCAGGTAATTCAGCCGGAAGCAGAAAACCAAGTTGCATCTCAAAGGGCAATGTAATTAGGGTAAATGGGGTCGATCGTTCCACTACTAAGTCGCCCTGCTGCGGATCTCGCACTCGCACGACAAAGGTACATTCGGGTAGTGATCCAGAACAATTGGCTTGAACGATGCCTTCAAAAACGATCGTCTGTTCGGCCTGAATTTCGTAGCTATTCGGCTGAAGAAAAAGCGTAATGGATTCGTGATCTAGGACGATCGGTTCTGCTACTTCTAGAGATTCCTGTTCCAGGAGTGAAATTTGTGCCGGATGCACTGGATCGCTCAGGAGACTCATCGCCGCAACGTTTGACTCTGGTTCTGACTCTGGTTTTGGCTCTGGTTCGGGCTGAGACCAGTCGGGTTCCCATTCGCCCGCCACGTCAGATTCCTTGGGCAGTACATGCAACTGGACTGAATACTGTTCAGTCACGTCACGGCTTGCATCATTGGGCACTCCGATCGCCAGTTCCCAGACTCCCGGCTGCATTTGGGTAAATGGAATCACCAGCAACAGCCCCGTTGCATTGGTTTGCATCGATCGCACCTGAGTCCGTCGTTTGATCGGCAACTCGTCTGTCGATTCGTGGGTAATCCGAATGTCCATCAACGTATCAGGCACGGCAGTTTTCGCCATGACCCGGTAACGTCCTTCCAAAATTTCGACATCCGGCGATTCCAACGGCAACCAGGAACGATCGCCTTCCTGTTGCAATAGAAATTCCCAGTTGTTTTGTCCAGCCATGATGAATCTTCAGTCATAAGAATTTGGTTAGTCTAACCCAGACAAGAAGACGGAGGCGAATCCTGACAATAAAAAGCCGATCGCATCGTGACGCGATCGGCTTTTAGAATAAAACAAACACAGTTTTAAGCTAGAGACAACCTAGCTCAAACCGCCTTGCATCAGGCCCTGAATAATCGGCAGATTGGTCAAGATCAAGTAGGCAAAAAATGCGGCACCCGTTGCTCCAATAAAGAAACCACCGGAGAACTTGCTCCAGCCCTGAGCGCTTTTAAGCTCATTGCTTTTGCCCGATTCGTCACTGTCGAAGGTCACCATGCCATAAGCCGAAAGACATATGGTAGCGATCATAATTAGGCCAATAGTGGCCACTAACCCAGCCATAGCGGCCATATTAGTGTTGCGCAATGGACCTAACAGCGTCCAAGGACCAAGCAGGAAATATCCATGGGCCATACCCACTTCCAAGCCACGCAGCAAAGGAGACAATCCTTTACGGTAAGCTGGGAGGTTGCCAATCAGCGCACGGGTAAATGCCGAGTCGCTAACGGGGGTAGAAAGATGGCCGACAAATGGGTCGTTGTTGTAAGCAGTAACTAATGACATACGCAATAATTCCTAACAGATTCTGAAGAGAAATCGTCTTCAATAATAAGCTGAGCGATCGAATGGTTTTCCAAAAGCACCCGATCGCTTCAAAAATGTTCATGATATTAAGAAAGCTTGAGACCAGAGCGTGAAGGAATTACAGCAAGGCATTTGTCTACGAAACGCACAAGATTATGACGATCGGGCCATCGCGTCGCTAGTTCAACAGCTCGGAGGGACATTACGGCCCAACGGCAGTAGTTGGAAATGTCGTGCGATCGGATTTATCAGTGGATTATGGCTGGTGGTGGCGCTGTCTCAGAAGGCGTTGGCGTTGGCGTTACTGGGAACTGTGATGCCTTTGGGGATTTTTGTTGGATTGATGTGGCTGATCAATTGGCTCAACCCTTTGATCACTTGGTCGGACTACTGGGTAATCGAGAGCAACGGCAGCCTAATTGCCTGCGCGAAGCTCTATGAAGGCAACAACACTTGCGAACTCTACGATGTGTTTGTGGTGCCCCACTGGCGAGGAAACGGCTTTGGCACGACACTCGTCAAAACATTGATTGAAAAAGCGCGTTACCCGATTTATTTGGCCTGTTTACCGAATGCGATCGGCTTTTACGA